>NZ_CDWTMG010000006.1:0-54720 GCF_977945845.1 Frankia sp. CcMO1 | reverse complement strand
GGTGTAGGTGTCCCGCATGATGCGGGCGTGCTCGTCGGCGGTGGAGCAGGCGGCCTGGGCGCGGTCGCCGGCGTCGACGGCTTGGGTGAGCAGTGCGACGGCGCGGGTGACGTGTGACACCACGTGGTGACCTGGTGGGGGTCAGAGGTTGGCGGCGTAGGCGTTGGCGGTCTGTTGCGCTTGTTGGAGCAGGTTCAGGACCTCGTCGAGTTGCTCGCGTGCCTGGCGGTACATGTTCTGTGCCTCGTCGATCGTGTCCGAGCCGCTGTCTTCGGCGGCTTGCCCGATCAGCGTCAACGCCTCGTCCACGGACTGCGTGGCCTGGCCCACCGCGCCCATTGCCTGGTCGGCCTCGCTGGACGCCGACGCGATCGCTGCCTTGGCCTCGCCGATGGCACTCACGGGCACCCCTTCGCCACAGACCGTCACAACCCGGGCTACTCTCCCGAATCTCTCACCGGTCGGAGTGATGCTGTGGCGTGCGGTCCTGGATCAGGGCGCCAAGTCAGGAAATCGAGTTGGGCTCAGAAGAAGGCGGCGTACTCGTCCGTGTCTTCCTGCGCCTCGTGCAACATCCGCTTCACGACCTCGAGGCGCCGGCGGCTGAGGCCGAAGGTGCGACGAGCCGTCCGGAACTGCTCGTGGCGCCCGCCGCCTGCCGCCTTCTCCATCAGCGCGAGCGCGTGGTCGATGGCCTGGATCGCCTGCTCCACAGCGGCGATCGCCGCCCATTGTGCCCGCGTTTCCGGCTGATCTTCGCAGGCGGCGCGGGAGGTCGCGACGCGCGCGCTACTCCCGGCGCTCGCTCCACCACTCGTAACACCTGAAGGTGAACCCGACCGCCGACCTGACCACGAAGATCAGAAGCAGCACGTAGGGCACGATGACCACGGCGCTCACCAGGAGCACCGCCAGTGCCGGTATGCCTGGGAGCAGGTGGTCGACGACCCTCCAGATCGCGACGCTGAGTAACCCCAGCAGCGCCGGATTGGGGAGACTCAGTTCGCTCTTGATCCATTGCAGGATCCCGGTCAGGCTCCAGCGGCGCATCCGCGGTTCGGGGTCCTGATCCTCGAACGGCTCGTCGTCGTCCGCGATGGCCTCCTCGCCGCCCCTCGCGAGTACGGTCGCCGTCCCGCGGGCCTGGTCGTCATCCTCGTCGCACCCACGTGGCATGCACATATATCGCGCTGCGGGCTCTATATTCTGTCGCCCAGCTATCAAATCACGCAATCTTTCCCCGGGGTGGCGCTCGGACGCAGTGCCGATCCCGCCGAGCCCCGGGGGTGGGCGTTCCCCTACCGTTCCGAGTCGTCCTGTCCGTGGGTCCCCGGAGTCGGTGCTCCCGAAGGAAGGCAGCGGATGTCCACGACCGCCCGCGCGGCTGCTGGTCCGCCGGTTCCTCATCGAGCAACTCCGCGTCCGCCACATGGCCCCGCTCGCCGCTCTGGCCGGCCGGTACTGCGAGGCGTGGGTCGGTGGTCTGCTGCGGGAGTGGTTCGCCCGGCCCAAGACCCGGTACACAGCGGCGAGGACGACCAGACCGCTGGATGCGCAACCCGAGTCGCTCGGCGAGCGCGCTCTGCGAGAACCCCGCCCGCTCGCGGGCTTGGACTACCCGTGCGGCTACGTCGGCCCACTTAGTGAGCTGCTCCCAGTCCACAGTGCCCTCCACCCCTGAGCCCACCCGTGGCGAGCACTCCCGCCGTGCCATCGTCGCTGTCGCGAGGAGGACCGGTTGCCCAACCAGGTGTCGGTCGCGGGGAGGACCGCTTCCGGCCGGCGCGGTCGGCAACAACGAAGCCGTGGTCCCGGCGGGGGCACCGATCGTCGTTGGCCGCTGTCGCTACAGTGAGGCGGCGATGACCCTAGCCGCACCGACGCACGCCGCGGAGGGCACGCCGTCCACGGGCGTCGCTTTCCCCAACCCCTTCGCCCGCCTGACGGCGAGGCTGGCCGATGCCGGGGACGTCGACCTTGCCGTGTCGTCGCTCGTGGACGCGGCGCTGGACGTGTGGAGCCGTCCCGGTTTCGACACGCTCGTGTCGCTCGGTCACGTCAGTATCGAGCCGTTCGAGCATCAGATCGCCACCGTCCGGACGGTGCTGCGGCGGATGCGCGGTCGCGCGATCCTGGCCGACGAGGTGGGCCTGGGCAAGACCATCGAAGCGGCGCTGGTGCTCTCGGAGCTGCGTGCCCGCGGGCTGGCGCGGCGGGCGCTCGTGGTCGCTCCCGCGGGCCTCGTCGGCCAGTGGCGGGAGGAACTGGACCGGAAGTTCGCCCTGCCGTCGGCGGTGGTGACGGGCACGGCGGCCGAGGCCTTGGACGCGCTCCGCTCGGACGGCGGCGACCACCCCGTCGTGCTGGCGTCCCTGGCCTCGGCCCGACGCGACCCGCTCCGTTCGCTGCTGGTCGCCCAGGACTGGGACGTCGTCGTCCTCGACGAGGCGCACCGCGTCCGCAACCCGCGCAGCGCGTCCGGCCGACTGGCCCGCGATCTCCGGGCCAGGCACCTGCTCCTGCTCACCGCGACCCCGGTCGAGAACCGGCTCGACGACCTCTTCCAGCTGGTCAGCCTGGTCGCCCCTGGCCTGCTCGGCACTGCGGCGGAGTTCCGCAAGCAGCACGCAGGTGGCGCCGCCGCGAACGGCACCTCGACCGGCGGCGTGCGCAATGTCGAGCGCCTGCAGGCCCGCACCCGCGAGGTGATGGTCCGGCACCGGCGCAGCGAGGTGGCGTTGATCCTGCCGCAACGCCTTGCCGAGACGGTCAAGGTCCACCTGCCCGGACCCGAGGCGACGTTGTACGCCGACGTCGCAGCACGCATCCGCGCGGAGGGCCGCGGCGCCGGACCATCCCGGCTGATGAGCTTGCGCTCGATCGCACGGCTCGCCGGGTCGAGCCCGGCCGCGCTGGCTCCTGGACTGGGCAGGGCGGGATGGGACGACCTAGCCCAACGGGCCGAATCGATCACCTCGTCCCGGAAGGAAGAGGTGCTGGTCGAACGAGTCGAACGCCACCTCCGGCGCGGCGAGAAGGTGATCGTCTTCACGGCGTTCACCCCGACGCTGGAACGGCTCGCGACGAGCCTGGAGTCGACCGGCGTCCCGGTAGCGCGATACCACGGCAGGATGACCAGGGCCGCCAAGGACGCCGCGGTGCAACGGTTCGCCGATGACGTGCCCGTGCTGGTCAGCACCGAGGCCGCCGGCGAGGGACGCAATCTGCAGTTCTGTCACGCCATGGTGAACATGGACCTGCCCTGGAACCCGATGCAGATCGAGCAGCGCATCGGCCGCCTGCATCGGATCGGCCAGCAGCACGACGTCGTCATCACCAATGTGCTGGGGGCCGGCACGATCGAGGAACGGGTCCTGGACGTCCTCGAATCGAAGATCAATCTGTTCGAGCTGGTGGTCGGGGAACTGGACATGATCCTCGGCCGGGTCGAAGAGGACTTCGACCTGGAGGCCGGGATCTTCGACGCTTACGTCGGCTCCGCCGACGACCGGCAGTTCGACCTGCGGCTGGCGGAGATCGGCGACACCCTGGCCCGGGCCCGCCGGCAGTACGTCGACGTGCGCGAGTCGCTGGACCAACTCGTGGGCAGCGACGACGCGTGAACGGGACCGATTCCGGGCTGCGGTTCTGGCTGTCGTACGTCGAGCACCGCGGCGGACTGGTCGACGCCGGTCCGGACAGTGGACCTGGTGGCGCCCTCGCGGTGCTGCCCGAACCGTTGCAGGCGGAGCTCGGCCTCCCGGAAACGCTCACGGTTACCAGCGACCCAGAGGTGGCCCGGGACGACGGCGCGCTGTTGCTGGCCGCCGGGCACCCGGTGCTCACCTTGTCGGCCGAGGCCATACTCGCCGACGGGGACGTCGGCCGCCGTGCGCTGCCCTGGCCGGACGACCAGCTACCAGCCGCAGCGGACCTCCTCGAGCGTGCCCGTGACTCCTTCCCCGTCGACCACGGCCGGATCGACCTGGCTGCGCCGCCGTCCCGGGCCTGCCTGCCGGCGCTCCGCGCCGGAGCGATGATCCGCTACCAGGTCGCCGGCGACGAGGCGTTCCAAGAACGCGCCGAGTGCCTGCTGGACGCAACCACCGGGCGGGAACTGCCGGACGCCGTCCGCACCATGCTCGACCCCGTGCTGAGCCCGTCCCCCGACCCGGCTGCGGTGTCGCCCCCGGACTCGGCGACCATCCTGCCGTTCGACCTCGGGCCGGCGGTGGATGCCGCCCAGGACCTGCTCCGCACCCGCGCCCAGCAGCGGTTGAACGCCTTGGACGACGACGGGCGGCACGCGCGCACGGCCGAGATCACGCGCACGGAGGCCTACTACCGCGACGTGCTCGCCGGCATCGAGCGCCGCTCCGCCGCGGCCACGCCCGATCGGCGGGCCGCTCTGGACGCCCGGGCCGAGGCGACGAGGCAGGAGCGCACCAGGCGGCTCGCCGAGATCCGCGACAAGCACCGGGCGCGACACACGCTAACTCCCTACCGGCTGCACCTGTTGCTGCTCCCGGCGGTAGTGCTCCCCGTCGACGTCATGCGCGGCTCCCGCAGGTACCCCCAGCAACTTGTTTGGATCTGGCCCGCCCGGCGCTTCCGCCCCCTGCCGTGCCCCTCCTGCGGCAGCGACCGCCCCCTCGTGGCTGGAAAGACAGGGCTCGGCTGCGAGGCGTGCCTGTCCCGGCCGGAGCCTCCGGCTGCCGCTGCAGAGCGGCCGCCAGCCAAGTCGCAGACCAAGGCCCAGCCGCCACCGAAAGCACCGAAAGCACCGAAAGCCAAGGCATCCGCGACGGCCAAGCCCGCAGCCGCGTCGCCGCGCGCCGCCGCCTCGCCACCGTCGCCGTCGCCGGAACAGGTGCTCACCATCGGCGACCGCTTGGTGCTCAGCTTCTGGCAGTCGGTGGCGAACGACGAGCGGCAACTTGCCCAGCGGCTGCTACCGGACTCCCCGGCGACGACGGCGCTGCGCCTGTTCGGTGTGCGGGGGCTCGGGTGCGCTGTCGGTATTCCACCGGCTGCCCGCCTGGAGTCCGTCTCCGGTGGAACCCGGTCTCCCCGCTCCGGCTCGCGGTTCGTCTGCGAAGGCGTGCTGCGCACCCGGGAAGGCGAGTCGTTGCCGTTCGCCCTGGTCTGGCGACTGCGAGGGAATCAGGCGGTTGTCGATGAGATTCTCCCCTCTGCGGCCCACGACCCGGACCTGCTGCCGTATCCCCGATTCCTGACCCCGGGGCGGCTGAGGCCCGACCGGCTCCTCGGCCGGCCTGTCGTCCTCGACCCGGTCGCGGCGCACCTCACCGACGTCGTCCTCCCTGCCGAAGGGCTGCCCCTGCTCACCCGCTGCCTCACCGCATGGTGGCGGATCAAGACCCCGGGCCTATCCGGTGACGCGGACCCCGACGTGACCGCAGCCGCCGTCCTGCGGCTCCTGTCATGGCGGTGCTCAGCCAGGGTCTCCACAGCGGACTGCGCCACCCGCTTCGGGGTGACCGTGAGCCAGATCAAGGCGGCGGAGACCGATCTCAAGGCCCGACTGCGGTTGGGACCTGGCGTCGTCTGGTGAGCGGACGGGATTCCGGGCACTCAGGTCGGCCGGTTCAATCGGCCGGGAACCCCTATCGTGGCCGGGTGATTCTCGACGCGTGCTGCCGCGCGATGCGCGATTTCACCGGCTGGACCGACGAGAGCGGCGCATCCGCCTGCCATCAGTGCCTTCACGCACTTCTCGAAGGACGCGCCGACTACCAGGCCCGGCCGGATCCGACCCTGTGGCGCCGCAGCGACGTCCGGATGCTGCTCCTGGACCTCGCCGCCACCCGGCTGACCGAGCGATGCGACCTGGTCGCGCACGCCGTCCCAGCCGTCAAGGCGTACCTGCGCTTCCTCGACGAGACGCACCGGATGCACCCCGCCAGCGCCCGGACCGCTGCCCTGCAGCGTGAAGCCGACGCCGCCCCGATCAGCCCGAGTTGCTGGCAGCGGACTCATCGCCGGGAAAGGGATCGTGGCCGCACTCGCGCCGGGAAGCGCCGAACGGATGGCCGACAGCAGCGTCCTGCTACGGCCCGAACGCCGCGTGCCGGCGGCACCAGTCGCATTCGGACCGGTGCCGGTGCCGTCGCGGGACGAGGTGATCCGGGCGGCGAAGGGCTCCCGGCTGCTGGATCGGGTGGTGGCGCTGGCGCGCTGGGCCGCACCTGGTCGCACGGCGACGAAGGGCGGCCTGCCGATCCACCGGGACCTTCGGGAACTGTCGGCCGCGCTTGGCCTGGCCGGTGCCCGCACAAATCCTGGCGTCTTCGGTGACATGCAGATCGTGCGCCTGCTGGAATGGGCGAGACACGGAGATGATCGACCTGCGGCGGAACGGGTTCGTGGCCGGGCCTCGCTTCGCCGCCCGGTCCGACACCACAGGAACCGCCGACGACGAGGCGATGGCCGGCGCCTCGAACCTACGCGGAGGCACGTTCGGCAAGCGACTCCTCGGCATCGACGCCATCTCGGCCTGGGACAGCCGGCCGCTGGGTCGCGCCGACTCCGTCCGCCGCGCACTGTTCGTCGATGCCGAACTGCTCCTGCCGCCGTTGGCCGTGCACAGCCTCGCCTGCCGGGCACACCGGCCCGCGGCCGGGAACACAGCCAGTTGGTCCTCAACCCACGTGTCATCCAAGGACCAGCAGCCGACGCGACCCGGAGGCCAGCCATGCCTACTAGCTTTGAGTGAACTATGGCGATCGGAGTGTAGCGACTTCCATGATCGGTGCGATGTCATCGGCGTTCCTACCCGGCTGCGAAGGGCACGCCCATGCGATTACGTCCGATCCTCATGGCCTTCTCGACCTGCTCACTCTTTACCGGCTCGCTCCTGACCGGCTCGGTCGTGGCGACGGGACCGGCGACCGCCAACTCGTCCGGGTGCTCGATCGAGGACTTCAGCCCGCATGAGATCGTCTTCGGGACCCAGACGTCCAAGACGATCCAGTTCGACGTCGAAACCGACTGCGCCGTCGACGAGGACGTCAACTGGTACCTGACGATCAGGGATCCGGATGACACCAACCCGTGGGGCTGGCTGCTTCGGGCGAACTTCGTTCCGCCGCCCAATTCCAGGCACCTGTACGCCCCGGACGGTTTCACCGAGGTGCACCGCGGCTCGAACGACTTCACCGGCGCTCACCTGATTTCGTGGCAGGCGTTCCTCGGCGAGGACTCCGGCGACTACATGAACCTCGAGTCCACGATCTCGGTCAAGCGCGCCACCGCGTTCTCGGCCTCGTTCGACGCCGCGCCGGAGCCGGTGCAGAAGGGCCAGATAATCACGATCGGCGGACGGCTGAGCCGCGTGAACTGGAACGCCCAGCCCTCGGCGGACTTCGAGGGCTTCGCCGCCCCTGTGGAGTTGCAGTTCCGGCCCGAGACCTCGTCCAAGTACAAGAAGTTCGCGACGCTCCACACGGGCGCCGACGGCTCGGTGACCACGACGGTGAAGGCCAAGCGCTCCGGCACCTGGCGGCTGCGATACCTGGGCGACGACGTGAGCGGCGCCTCCCGAAGCACGGAGGACTTCGTTCTGGTCACCGGCTGACCCGTAGCCTCCCCAACCGGTTCTCCCAGGCGTGTCGACGCCTCGAGAGGGGTCGACACGCCTGGGCGAGGCCGGGTTCTGGCCGGGTCGGCCTGGGCGAGCGCCGCCCGCTTCGACGTCGACCCCACCACCGTGACGCCGTGCTCGCGCGGGGCCCGAGCACACGGGCCAGCGCGAGCCGCTGCAGCTGCCCGCCGGACAGGATCGTGCCCGGGCGTCGAAGGTGCCCGGATCTGATCGGACAGCAGACCATTGCCGGTGTGCCGCAACCGGTCCACGTCATCGGTCGAGTCCGCCCCGGCGACCATCCCTGCCAGCAAGCTCATCGCCTTCGCGGCCGGGTTCGCACCGGCGCTGTTGACCGCGTCGACGATCGCCACGTGCTCGGCGACCAACGCGGCAGGGGACGATTGCAGCTCGCGGGTGCTTCCTTCAACTGGTCGGCCGGTCCTCAGCAAGATCGATCATCCCAGGCAAGTGAGCATCGACAGGTAGCTGACCAAGGCCGCGAGCGACACGACGGTCACCAGGGACTCGCCCCCCGTCGTGGACTCGCTTCCCTGTCCGAGCGCGTGCCGGGCGTTGGCTGGCAGCAGCCGTCCGCGCAACCACCAGAGCAGGTGCAACCTGCTGGGGCTGCGGCAGCGATCGACAGGCTCGACGCAGCCCGGTCAGCCCGGTCAGCCCGGTCAGCCCGGTCAGCCCGGTCAGCCCGGGAGGCGTGGAGATTCCCGGCGGTGGTGGGCGGTGGGCAGCAGTTCTTGCCGCGCCAGGCGTCGATGCCTTCGCGGACGGCGACGGCGGCGATGATCAGGCCGGCGAGGGGGTCGGCCCAGGTCCAGCCGAGGGTGGCGTTGAGGACCAGGCCGAGCAGCAGGACCGCGGACAGGTAGGTGCACAGCAGGGTCTGGGTGGAGTCGGCGACCACGGCACCCGATCCCAGCACCCGGCCGGTGCGGCGCTGTGCCCAGGACAGCCATGGCATCACCAGCAGTGACGCGATCGCCAACCCGATTCCGACCGGTGAGGGATCAGGATCGCCGGCGCCGAGCAGTGCCCGCGCGGAGTCGAGGACGACGTAGGCGGCGAGGGTGAAGAACGAGACGGCGATCAACCGCAGCGCGACCCGTTCACGTTCGGCCGGGATGGCATGGCGGAACTGCCAGAGGATCACCAGGCCGCTGGAGACCTCGACCACCGAGTCCAGGCCGAACGCCACCAACGCGGTGGAACCGGCCACGGCGCCGGCGCCGATCGCCACTGCGGCCTCGACCGCGTTGTAGGTGACGCTGGCCGCTGCCAGCCGCCGGGCGCGCCGACCGAGCCGGGCGTGATCGGATTCCGGCGCCACGGCGTGCTGGTGTGCCGTCGCGTGCGCCGCCGGCTGGGTCGTCGATGTGGCGGGGGTGTCGCTCATCGGGCTGGCTCTCCCTCCCGGTCGCCGCCCGCATCGCCAATGACGAGGGAGACGGACCGCAAGGGGACTGCCTCACGTGGGGTGCCGGTGCCGGAGTCCTGGCCGTAGTTGGGGCACATGGCCACCTGTTCACCGGTGGCTTCCAGCAGACGCTCGGCGGACTGGAGCAGGTCCAGCAGTTCCGGCCGGGCGAGCGAGTAGTAGGAGGCGCGACCCTGCGCCCGGGCGGCGACCAGGCCGCAGTCCCGCAGGCAGGCCAGGTGCTGGGAGACCGTGGACTGCGCCAGGCCCAGGTGTGTGGTCAGTTCCCCGACCCGGTGCGCTCCGCCGGCCAGGTGGCTGATGATCGCCAACCGGGTGGGGTCGGCCAAGCTACGGAACAAGCGCGCCGCCGTCGTGACGTCGTCCGCGGTGGCACCATCGTTTAACATCGTCACGTGCCGATGATATCGGCAGCTAACGCTTAAATGTCTAGGTCGACTTTTCCAGCGGCGGCCGGACGCCGCGGGGGTCGGCGCTGGCGTTTCATGGGTCGAGGGAGTTCTTTGGCGGCCTCGGCGTAGCGGACGGCGGTGCGTTCGCTGATCCCGAGTGCGGCGGCCAGGTCGCCGGGCTCCATTGCAGGATGGGTCAACTTTCGCGCGGCGGTGACGGACAGCCCGACCCCCGTCCGTCCGGCCGCGCTGGTGATCGTCATCGCCGAACCGGCTACCCGACCGGGTCAGCGAGGACGATCCTGCCGCCGCCCTCGCAAGGTCAGCCGGTCGCAGCGTTGACACATGCCTATATGGGCATATGATTGCGGGTCATGGCGCGAGCGGCGACGACCTCGGACGCGTTCAACGCGATCGCCGCACCACAGCGGCGGGAGATCCTGGTGCTGCTGCGGGGCGGCGAGCGGCCGGTGACCGATCTGGCGCGGGACCTGAGGATGACCCAGCCGCAGGCGTCCAAGCACCTGCGGGTCCTCCGGGAGGTCGGGCTGGTGCGGGTCCGAGGGGAGGGCAAGCAGCGGCTGTACGGCCTGGACGCCCACGGGCTGCGGCCGGTGCACGAGTGGGTGGGCGGCTTCGAGCGGTTCTGGAGCGAGAGCTTCGACCGGCTGGACGCGTACGTGCAGGAGTTGAAGCAGGCGACGCAGGAGGGGTCACACGATGGCGGCGACCGGTAGCGGCGGTGAGCCTGTGCATGCGGACGCGGACCGCGAGATCGTGGTCTCCCGGGTGATCGGCGCCCCGCGCGAGCTGGTGTTCGAGGCGTTCACGCGAGTCCGGCACCTGTCCCGGTGGTGGGGACCGGAGGGCTTCACCACCACGACGCGGTCCTTCGAGTTCCGGGTCGGCGGGGACTGGGACTTCGTGATGCACGGGCCGGACGGCACCGACTACCAGGAGTGGATCACGTGGCGGGAGATCGTCCCGCCGGAGCGGATCGCGCTGCTGCACGGCGAGTCCCGCGATGACCCGAACGCCTTCGAATCGGTCCTGACCTTCGAGTCGGCCGGCGAGCGGACCCTGATCGTGATGCGCACGGTGTTCCCCACCAGGGAACTCCGCGACGAGGCCGTGGAGAAGTACCACGCGATCGAGGGCGGCGAGCAGACGCTACGCAACCTGGCGGCCTACGTAACAGACATTGTCCAGATGGGAGCGTACGGCTGATGGCCGGAAAGGTGTTCTTCAGCGTGTCGATGTCGCTGGACGGGAGATCGATGGAACTCAGTAGCCCGCCAATTGACGTCCGGTAGGTGGCAGAAGTCCAGGGCCCGCTCTGCCGTCCAAGCTGGACGTCAATCTTCGTTCCGCCAGGATTCTGGAGTCGCAAATTCTGCTGCCTCTTGCCCGGGGTGAACGTTTCGTGTTGTTCTCGCTGCGAGGCGTTGCCATGCGGGGGAGGTCTCGGTGGTTGCTGGTCGGCTGGCCCGGTATCCCTTCCCCATCGCGCACCCGGCGCACCTGGTCGACACGGCGCGGGATCCGAGTGACCGGCTGGACCGGACCCAACATTCGATCGAGATGACCGCGGTGACGCTCGGCGTCCTGGCGCTCGGGTGGGCTCGCAGCCGTGGGCAGGCGTCGGAGGCGGTACAGAAGTGGGAGAGCGCCGTCGACCGTAAGGGCATCGCGTTGGGTGGCTGGATCGCGTTGTTGCAGTCGGTCCGGTCCGCGATGACCGGTGCCGCGAGGGATCCGCTCGGACGTGCGGTTGGTCAGGCCATTGCTGCTGCCCTGCCGGTCTTGAATGGTTTCACGCCCACCCGGAACCAGTACGCCCACGGCGGCAAGCCACGGGTCCGTAGTGAACTGGAGGAGGCAGCCAAGGACCTGAACGATCGCCTTGGGGCGCTCATCGATGCGATCGAGCCGCTGACCGGTGTGCAGACCGCGGTCGTCAAGCACTGCGTCCCGGTCCGGCGGGGCGGTTACGGGGTCGACCTGGACGTCTTCACCGGCTACGCCGAGGCGCCCACTGCCCGCCGGCTGCCTTCGCGGCGACCATTCGAGCCAGGCAGCGTGATCGCGTTCTGCGGCGGCACGTTGGAGTACGCGGTCGACCTGACGCCCTTCTGCATCCAACACGAGTGCACCGACTGTCGACGGGACGAATTGTTCTATCTCACCCGGCGCAGGAACAGCCGCAGCGACTACTACACCTTCGCCACCGGTCACCAACTGCAACGTGCTCGGGAACGCGACGTTGAGATCGTCGCCTCGCTGTCGTCGCTGGGTATGGAGCCGCTCGGCGCCGTCCGCACTGAAGCGATGCAGGGTTGGCGAGCTAGCTGGGCCGATCTTGCCCCCAGAGGTCACCGGCTCGCAGCCCGGGCGGTCGACGTTCTTGTCCTTGGAGTGATCGCTGCGGTCATCAGCCTCCCGGCGCATGCCGCCGGACTTGCTCCGCACTGGGCCGTGCTCATTGCCGGTGTTGGCGTGTTGGCCTACGAACCCGTGGCGGCCGTACGCGGAGGCACACTGGGCAAGCGACTCCTCGGAATCGACGCCATCTCGACCTGGGACAGCCGGCCATTGGGTCGCGCCGACTCCCTCCGCCGCGCCCTATTCGTCGATGCCGAACTCCTACTGCCGCCGTTGGCCGTGCGCAGTCTCGCCTGGCTGCTGTGGGATCCGGCGCGTCAGCCCTGGCACGACCGGCTTGCCAAGTCGTTCGTGATCGCCGACCGGGCCGCCGGGAATCACAAGCGGTAGGTGCCCAGCGGGCGGGGATTCTTGCAGGTGGGGTGCCCCGCGCAGCCGAGAAACGGCCGACCGGTGTCGGGGAACCGGCCGAACACGCTCGGGTGACCACACTTGCTGCACGTTCGGCGCTGTCCGAGCGCCGGCCCGCCGAGGGCCGTGATCACGCGAGTGCCCGGGCGGCGACCGTGGTGGCGGCACCGTCCCAGCAGCCCGTGGACGAAGACGCGGCAGCCGCGGAACGGCGGTTGACTGATCGGATGAGCGCAGCGCACCGGAACCACTATCAAGACCAACACCGCGGCGACGACAAGAGTCCACACCGGTAAAGGAAGTGTCTGCGGCATGCCGGACCTCCGTCGTCGCGCACGTCAACCGTAGGCATCCCCGCGCGGGCCGGGGAAGGCCTGGTCCGGCCGCAACGGCACGACCGAGGGTCGGTCTGCGCGCACGACCCGTAGCAGCGCCGATGCCCGCGCATTGGACACCGCGTGTCCCTCCCTCCGGAGGCTTCGTGCCACTGCGTGCTGCGACACCCGTCGTCCCTCACGTTCCAAAGCGTCCGCAGCTCGCCCCGCCGCTGGCATCAGCGCGACGACAACCGGATCCACCTGTTCCGATCGCTCAGACGACTCAGGCTGAGTCTGTGAATCTCCGTGCGGCCTGTCCGGTGCGCGTGCGGGACTCGCCAGGTTCCGGGTCGGGCAGGGCGGGGTCGGTGGCGGTGACCAGGGCCCAGTCGTAGATCCGGGGGCTGACTCTCGTCGCCCGCTCCACAGCTCCGGCCCTGGTCAGGGGCGCATTTCCTGACCAGGGACGCCGTGCGTAGAGCTTGCGAAGGCTCCCGTTGGGATTCCCGTGGTGGCAGGAAGTGGCCCTCGTCCGGGGTCGCGAAGTCGCAGCCCCAGGTGACGACGCTACGGCACTCGGCGAGGACGTCGCGGACGACGGCGAGCTGGTGCGGGTAGAACCGGCCCTTGACGCCCGGAGGGTAGTGCCCGGGCAGGATGTCGACCGCCGAGCCGGAGGCGTGGTTGAGCTGGTGCCGTTCAGGCCGTCCGCCTTGCGGAAGCCGATGACGCCGCCGTCGCCGATCTCGGCGACCTCGTAGTGGAACCGCCGGACCACGTGGACGAGGATGGCGTCGGCGTCCCCGATGGAGACGGCGACTTGATTTGCGGCCCCGGTCACCGGGCGCGCGGGTCCGCCGTGCTCGCTCGCGCCGCGGCTCGCTCGCAGCCGGCCACGATGTGACGTTTTGGTGATCATTTACTGCAAATGATCACCAAAACGTCACTCTGGCACACCCGGACAGGCCGGAGGCACCGACTAGCGACGCGGCAGCGGTGCGTCGGGCGGCAGCAGCCGTGCAGACACGTGGCCAGGAACGTCGTTGCCGCGGTGGGTGGTCCTTGCAGGAGCAGTTGGTGCCCACCGACGGCGGCGATCTCCAGGACGCGCCGCCTCGGATGACTGGCGGGCAGAAGCGCCAGGTCTCCGGTCGGCGGTGGCGACGCGAACGGGTCGGGCCATCCGGCCCGGCCGGCAGGGGACGCCGGTCCCGCAACGGAGCCGGACCTCGGCGTCGCCGCTGACCCGGCGGGCTGGTCGGGTTGGCTTTGGCCGTTCGAGGACACCCCGGTCGCGGACATCGCGCGTCGGACGTCAACGCATGGGAGGCGCGGGAGCTCACTGCCGGCTACGCCGCATCCAGCGTAAAGACCTGGCGCGGCACCCTGCACCTAATGATGGCCGACGCCGTCGAGGACGGCTTGCGGGACTCCAATCCCGCGGCACGCCGCCGCGGTCGCGGACGGCGCTCCGGCCGGGCCGCAGCAGGGGACCGGAGAAGCCGGGCACCTCGGCGCTCGGCATCCTGCTGCTGGCCGAACGCGCGGCGCTGCTGGCCGGCGGCGACGACGAGTTCGTGGCAGTCGTCCCAATGGGCTACACCGGCATGCGCTGGGGCGAGGTCGTCGGCCTGGAAGTCCCGTATGTCCGGGACCGGGCCGTGCGGGTCGAATGGCAGCTGTACGAGCTGGACACCGGCGTGCTGACCGTTCGGGTGACGGAGGACCGGCCCGCGGGCGGGTTCGACCTCGACGTCGGTGCCTCTCACCGCCGCACTCGTCGCCGTCGTCTGCGCGCTGGCGTGGTGGAGCCATCGGCTCCTGCTCCGCGCGGCCGGTCGCAGCGCTCCGCGACAGGGTCCGCTCCGTCGTCGTCCTGCTCGTCGCCGCGGTCGCCGCCTTCGCCCTCCTCGTCCCGCGCTGGGACGACGGCGGCGGGGTCCTGGGCCTGGCCGTGTCGCCGCGGAGGCCGACCTCCGGCTCGGCGAACGGATCGAAGAGGCAGTGACCACGACCCGCGAGGCGTTGCTGACCCACCTGTTGTGGCCAATTCGTGGACAGCACTGCGTCGCGTGCCATACGCGATCTAGTGAGGGGACCCCGGACCCTTGCCCCGAGGCTGGTCACGAGGCCCCGATCCAGATGGGCGGCAATCTCATTCAGGAGCACCTCGCCCCTGCCCCTGCAAAGCCGGGGCAGCGCGGACAAAACCACACTCTTGGCGCTCGACGGGAAAAATGAGAAGATTGTTGATCTTCGCGACTGCCCGTTTTGCCGGTCCCGGGTAGCGTGCTGGCCAGCATGGTCATCAACGCGGTCATACGCGACGGGCGGTGTCCAGCGGCTCCGGTAAACGTCTGGGGCGTCGTGAAGCCGAACGAAGGAGATGAGATGCGTTCCAACGCCGTGTCCGCCGGCACCTTCCGGCTCGTGGTGGCCCTGATGCTCGCCGCGGCGGGCGTCGCCGTGGCGGCCGTCCAGGGCATCCAGGGCAGCGGGACCCCGCAGGCCCAGACGCCCGTCATCGTCTTGGACTCTTACTGACGGTCCGAGGGCTCACCTGAGAGACGGCCTGGCGCGCCGTCGCGAACGGCGCGCCAGGGGAGGTACCACCCGGCAGGGCCCGCCACGTCCGGATGATCAGGGCGAGGCGTTGGGCACGGCCGTGGTCGTTCACCACCCAGCACACGACGCCGGCGAGCACGGCGAGGGCGGCGATCGGGACGACGGCGCCGAGCCATCCCGCGGCCGCCCGGGCCGTGAGCGCGCCGCCGGCGCCGGTCACGCTCGCCGCGAGGCGCATCGTCACTCCCCCGCCGCTGAACTCGTCGTGGTCCGGGCCGACGAGGCGGCACGGTCGGCGACCCGCAGTTGCCGGACCCGGGCCAACTGCCGCACCGCGCACGCGACCTGAGCCCGGCGCGTAGCGTGCTGATCGGCCAGGTCGTACACCTCGTCCAGCAGTTCCTCGCCGTACAGCGCACGCGCAGCCGGCGACAAGCCGCGAACAGCCAACCGGTTCACCCGCAACGCCACCCGCGCCGGACGCCGCGCCACCCGACCACCGCGGGGCGCCGCGCTCACGGGCTCTTCACCCCCTGCGACGGACAATCGAACTCGTTCTAGTTCTTGGACAAGCTCGCCGCCGAGGTAGTGGGCGCGCTCGAGGTCGCGGGCTTCAGCCAGGTAGAGGTCGATGGCGGTGTGGTCGCGCGGAGCCCAATCGCAAAGATCGTCTCCCAGATTTCTCCCGAGAGGCGCGTAAACGATCTAGAGGCGAGTTTCCGAAGCCGGGAACCCGCCTCTGACCTGGGAAAACTGGGTCGGGGTGACAGGATTTGAACCTGCGGCCTCTTCGTCCCGAAGACGGCTCGTTGGTCCATCTGATACCTATCACCCACGCCTAGATCTCAGTATAATCCCTGGTCAGGGGCACCTTTCTGGATCGGCGCATGCCGCCAGGGTACGTCTCGGTTCGCGGCGTCCCAGGGTCAGCTGAGGGTCAAATGATCTTGGAGGTTTGTGGTGGGACAGTCGCGCAGACGGATCGGCAAGGACGGGCGATCCCGGTACACCGCCTACTACACCGACATCCATGGCCGGCGTCGGTCTGCGGGGACGTTCGCCACCGAGGATGAAGCCGACGACGAGTGGCGCCGCGCCGAGATGGCCATCGACTTCGGGAAAATCGGAGACCCGAAGCGGGGAAAGAAGCGGTTCCGGGACTACGTGGAGGAGGACTGGTTCCCCAACCACGTGATCGAGGCGAAGACCCGCGAGAACTACCGGTACCTGCTTGATCGGTACATCCTTCCCGAGCTGGGTGGACTCCCGGTACGGGCGATCATGCCGAACCACATCCGTGAGTGGGTGACCAGGCTTCAGGAGGTCCACGAGGCGAGGCCGCCCACCATCAAGCAGTGCAAGGTCATCGTGGACGCTGCGCTGAGCACTGCGTTTGACGACCAAGCCGCCGTGATCCATGCCAGCCGAGGAGTCAAGACGCCTGCGGTGGTCAAGAAGACCCGGCGCATCATCACGGCCCAGCAGTTCGACACGATCTACGCGGCGCTCGCGGACGATGTGATGTGCCTGCTCGTGGAGACCGACATCGAGTCCGGCCTGCGCTGGGGTGAGCTGACTGAGTTGAGGCCGGGAGACATCGACTTCGACACCGGAACCCTGACCGTGTCGCGAGCGGTCGTGCATCTCAAATCCAAGGACCGGCCTGAAGACGAACGCTTCTTGGTCAAGGACACGAAGGACAGCGAGTGGCGGCAGCTCCAGCTCGCCGATCATCTGATCGAGAAGCTTAAGGCGTACGTTGCTGACCACGGATTGGGGGCCGGTGACCTGCTGTTCCCGTTCCCCGAGCCCACCGAACCGGTTCGGCGCAAGCGCCCGGCGACGTTGCCCGATCCAGAGAAGCTGGGACTGACGGAGCCGAACGACAAGGGACGCCAGTACCAGCACGGGACCATGACCGCCTACCAGGCTGCGGGCTGCCGGTGTCAATACTGCCGCGACGCCGTCGCCCACTACCGCGCCCAGCGTCGCAGCGCCGGCAAGGACAGTCCGCGCCGGCGTCGAACAGTCATCACCGACGGGCACATTCCTAACGACTGGTTCCGCAGGAACGTGTGGCAGAAGGCCCTCAAGGTCGCCGCCCTCGGGTTCCACGTCACCCCGCACGGCCTGCGGCACGCCCATGCGTCATGGCTCCTGGCCGGCGGCGCCGACCTTCAGGTCGTGAAGGAACGACTCGGCCACGGCAGCATCACCACCACCGAGCGGTACTTGCACACCCTGCCGACCGCGAATGCCGCCGCGCTGGCGGCTCTAGACGTGATCCGTGGCCAGCGTGGCGAGAGTAAGGCGGCAGCCGACGCCAAGAAGACCACGAAGAAGGCCGTCAAGAAAAAGGCCAAGAAGCGGAAGCGGAACCCCATCGAGGCGGACGACATGCGCGAGATGTTCAAGGAGTTCAAGGCATTCGTAGAATCACGCCGCGACAGCGCTTGACAACGTTGATCGATGCATGGGCCGTCGGAGGCTGAGGGTCGGCCCCCGGAGGGTGGGAGGTGCACGTTGCGGCGACGCCGATTGTGCGTTCAACCTCCATGGCATGGAGGGGGTCAGGGGTTCGAATCCCCTCAGCTCCACAACAAAACCGCAGGTCAGAGGCTCGCTCTCAAGATCGAGAGTGAGCCTCTAGATCGTTTGTCAGCAGAATGTCAGCAGACTTCGCCGGACTTGGCCGGATTCTGGCGGGCACCAATGTGTTGCATGTCACATGAACGTGCTGCCGGGTGGTGCGGCGCGGAAGCGGGCGAACCATGACAAAAGCACTAAGCCCCGATGGATGCTGTGACTGTGCGTAGCGCAGCTGGGGTGGCGCGGGCGGCCTGGCGCCGCCGTGTGGTCTATGTGGCTGCCACCGTGAGCTGTCTCGCTCACGGCGAGGCCGGTCGCGCCCGTCGAGGCGTGCGTCGCACGGGGCTTCGGGTTTGCTGGTCGGGCGCCGAGGGGACGGTGCTCGTCTGGGACAGTTGGGTGCATGCAGGCGCGTCAGGTACAGGCCGGGCGAACCTTCGTGGTCGTGTTCGAGCATGGGGACGACTTCTTCCCCACGCTGGAGGCCTTCTGTGATGCGGAGCGGGTCTCCAGCGCGTACCTGCCGATGTTCATTGCTGGCTTCGAGTCGGTCGACTTGGTCGGCACCTGCAGGCGGGTCGGCGACCCGGCAGCCCCGGTCTGGGACGCCGTTCAGTTGAGCAACGTCGAAGCCGTCGGGGGAGGGACGCTGGCGCGTGACCCGGAGAGCGGCACCTTGATGCCTCACCTGCACGTCGCCTGCGGGCTCAAGGAACACTCCGCTGTCGGTCACACCAGCCACCTACTCGGCGCCAAGGTCCAGTTCCTGGTCGAGATGGTCGTCGTCGAGGTCACCGAACCCGCCCTGCTGCGCCGCAGGAGTCCGGACCTGTACGACGTGCCGCTGCTCGGCTTCCGGTCTTGATCAACGTGTGAGCGGGCGTCGGTGGTGACCGGGTGCGGATGACTTCCCGCCGGGTGCTGCGAAGTGCGCCGCCGGGTGGACTCCTGTGGTTTGTCACCGGCTCCCGCCGAGGGGATTGACGTCGTGCTCGCCCTTTGGCTGTGGAGTGGACGATCGACGTCGTCGGCGCTACCGGCTGGTGCCCGGAGTCACCGACGTTGGGGTGCCCTGGTGGAAGCGCAGGAGCCAGCCTCGGTCGTCGTGACGGATCCACAGCGAGGACCGTCGGCAGTCCGGCCGTGGCGGGTGGTGGGAGAGGTAGGTGACCAGGGCGACTTCGGACGCCAGCCGGGCCGCGTGCGACTGCGTGGCGTCGATCCGCGCGGGGTTGAGGCCGGCCGTGACCGTGGTGATGTCCCAGACGCCGCCGAAGGCGCCGAACTCGACGAAGTCGGGATGCAGGAGGGCGAGCACAGCCCGCGCGTCGGTCCGGATGTGCGGTTGCAGGAGGAGGATCTCGCGGCGAAGTACCTCGGTGAGGTCTGCGTCGGGTTCCGCCATCTGCTGTCCGGATGCGGTTGGGGGCTGACTCGTGTCGTGCTGCATGGTGTTGCCCTTCGGCGGGGGCGGGTCATCGACCGCGGGCAGGCCTGGTGGTCATCCTGGGTTTGACGGGGTTCGGGTGGCTGGCTGCGGGTGGCCGCGGGCGAGCAGGTGCAGGGACAGGTGCGGGGCGGCTTGCTCGGCGAGCAGTGCGGCGGCCAGGGCGACGTCGCCCAGGTCGGGGTTGTGCCGGGCGAAGGATCCGAGCGGTCCTTCCACGCCGAGGACCTCGACCGCGTCGAGCCCGGCGGCCGCGAGTTCGCGGTGAAGTTCGGCGGGGTCGTGGTTGTAGGAGACGCGGTCGAAGGCATCTCCTACATCGTCGTGGCCGTGCCGCAGCACCGTGATCAGATGCCGGTCGATGCCGGGGTCGGTCAGCTGGCCGAGGGCCGCTCGTTCGGCGGGCTTGGCCCACCGTGACATGGCGGCGGCGATCACGACGCCGCCTGCGGCGGCGACCCGGACGGCCTCGGTGAGGGCTTGGGCACGGTCGGGGGCGGCGGGCAGGTGGTAAAGCGGGCCGAGCACGAGGACCGCGTCGGCGCTGTGGTCCGGAAACGGCAGCGCTCGGGCATCACCGAGCTGCGCGGCCAGTCCACGGGCCCTGGCCTGCCGGACGTGCCCGGGCACCGGGTCGACCACCTGCACCTGGTAGCCAGCCTGCTGCAGCCAGGCGGCGTAACGGCCCGAGGCGCCGCCGACGTCGAGGACCCGCGCGGGCGCCGGGGGTAGCCAGCGGGTGAGCAGGTCGCAGGTGCGTTGCCATTCCACCCGGTTGCGGGCCAGTCCCAGGCGGGCGTCCTCGTCTCCGGCCTCGACCGCACCAATGTCCATGATCGCCAGTTTCGGACGGCGCGTGGCTACGCCGCCACAGGATTGCGCGGGCGGGCGGTGGCCGATGGGTAGCGGCCGCCACCCCTCTGGGGCCTGCTGCCGTCAACAGGCGGGCATCCAGTAGCGCAGGACCCGCTGGTCGGCGCTGTCCAGGACGCCGCCGCTGCGTTCGATCACTCTCCCGGACGCTTCGTTCGTCGGTGGGCAGGTCGCGGTGTCCAGGCGATCCCGAGACCGGGATCGACGACCTTGGACGGCGGTCACGGGCTTCGCTGTCGCCCGGATCTGCCCGCCGGGGATCAGCAATGGCGTTTCCGCGGCGTAGCTGGCCGGGTTAGCCTGAGCCCAGGCGATGACGGAACCAAGTAGCCCAGGGCTGCGCGAGCCGAGAGAGCCACCGTTGCTGTGATGGTGGCCTCGCGTCCTGGAGGAAGACACTCCCGAGCCTTTGCACGACGAAAGAGGCCCTCGACGGCCCGGCGCACTCGCTGACCGGTCCTGCTGGGGGCGAAGGTGCGGTGGCACCGCGAGTCCCCTCTCGCCCGCGCCCCAAGGGACCACGTTCCCCGGGGTGACGACCTGGCAGGAGACCAGGCCCGGGGACCAGCGAAGGGTTCCCCTCCCCGATGAAGCAGCACGCGCCCTCTGTGGCGCCCACCGTCCCATCCGGTCACCAGCAGCGGCCCGCCTCTCGGGTGCTCGCAGCTGACCTCCCCCTCCACGTCGGCGGCCCGGTCACGATCGCCGGTTGGGTGCACCGACGTCGACAGCTGAAGTCCGTGTCCTTCCTCGTCGTGCGTGACCGCACCGGCCTGGCCCAGGTCGTGCTCACCGGGCCAGCCGCGCAGGCCCTGGACACCGTGCCGGAGGAGACCGTCGTCCAGGTCGACGGCGTGGCGGTCGCCAACGAGCAGGCCCCCGGCGGGGCCGAGATCACCGACGCGACCCTGACTGCGTTGTCCGGTCCGGCGATCCCGCCGCCGTTCGACCTGTACCGGCCGACCGTGGTCGCCGGGTTGCCGGTGATCCTGGACAACGCCGGGGCCGCGCTGCGTCACCCGCTGCTGCGGGCTCCGTTCGAGCTGAGTGCGGCTGCCGTCGCGGGATTCCGGGCCCATCTCGACGGCGTCGGGTTCACCGAGATCCATACCCCGAAGATCGTCCGGTCGGCGACCGAGTCCGGGGCGAACGTGTTCGGCATCGACTACTTCGGCCAGCGGGCGTTCCTGGCCCAGTCCCCGCAGTTCTACAAGCAGACGATGGTCGGGGTGTTCGAACGGGTCTACGAGGTCGGGCCGGTGTTCCGGGCCGAACCCCACGACACCGCCCGCCACCTGGCCGAGTACACCAGCCTGGACGTCGAACTCGGGTTCATCACCGACCACCACGACGTCATGGACGTCCTGACCGGAGCCCTGGCCGGCATGATGAACGCCGTCCAGCAGCGCGCTGCGGACGCCGTCGCCCGCCTGGGGATCAGCCTGCCCGCCGTGCCGGACCGCATCCCCGAGCTCGACTTCGGTCAGGCGCAGGAACTGATCGCCGCGAACACCGACACCGACCCCCGCGGCGAACCCGACCTCGCCCCGGGCGACGAACGCTGGCTGTCCGAGTGGGCCCTACGCAAGCACGGCAGCGCATTCTTGTTCGTCACCGGGTACCCGACCGTCAAACGACCCTTCTACACCCACCCCGACCCCGAACGGCCCGAGCGGACCCGCAGCTTCGAGCAGGTCGCAGAGCAGCCAGCCGTGGGGTCCGCCGTGGGAGACCACCAGCAGGCGGTCTTCGGTGCGTTCGCGCCAGTCCCGGCTCGCGGCCAGCACACGGTCCCGCGCCTCTTCGAGGCTCTCCGTGCCGTCTATGGTGATCCCGTCCGAGTCCGTCAGCAGCCGCTGCGCCTCGTCGGGACCGACCTCCTGGGCGATCTCGGAGTAGCGGCGCCCGTAGTAGCGGGGGAACGTCCTTTCCACGAGGCGTGGGTCGGTGGTGACGCCGAGTCCGAGCTTCTCGTCGAGCAAGTGGGCCGTCTCCAGGGCGCGGGGCAGCGGTGAACTGATCACGGCAGTGGGAGCCAGGCGGGTGATGGCGTCGCGGATGGCCAGGACCTGTGTACGTCCCTGCGAGGACAGGCCGAGGCTGGCGTGGTCGGGGTAGTGGCTCGCGGCGACGTCCGCTGCGCCATGGCGCAGGAATAGAATCAGTCCGGTGGGGCGCGGGCTCGGCCGTGGTCCAGCGGCCAGAAGCTGGTGGATGTTGTCCGCTGTCTCCTCGGCGACGAGGCCACCGGTGTTGATTCGCTCGCCGACCTCGTGGTCGTAGTCGGTGAAGAGCAGGCGGATGCGTTCGTCGGGCAGGCGCACCAGCGGGTCGCGGGCGGCGTTGCGCCGCAGCAGATCCTCCAGGGGGGCCCACAGGGTGAAAGCCCGGCAAGCCAGGCCGGAAGAGTTGAGGCGCCCGACGATCGCCTCCACCGACGTCCGGTCGGCCAGAACGCCGTCGATGATCGCCGTGGCGCCGGATGCGGCGTAGACCCGGGCAAGTTCGGCGCAGGCGTTCTGGGCCCGTCCGACGCTTTCGTCGGTCAGGTCCCGCGGCAGGGCGAGGTAGCGGATGGTGTCCTCGTTGACCCGTACGGCCGGGCGGAGCCTGTCCCGTAGCGCGTCCGCCACGGTGGACTTGCCCACTCCGGGGAGTCCTCTGAGGATGATGACCTGGCCGCGTTGCGGGGGAGTCACTGCTGTTCCTTCCACTCAACGTGCCAGGCGGCGGCGATCACGTCGGCGACGTGTTCTGCGGCCTCGGCGGGTAGCGACGCGGGCATCGGCAGGCTCAGGAGCCTGGGGGCGAGGGCCTCGGCTCGGGTGGCGGGGGCCACTGCGAGTTGTTCGGGGGTCAGCCCGGCCCGGTGGAAGGCGCTGTGGCGGTAGTAGGGGCGGTCCCAGACGAGCCGGGCCAATACGTCGTGTTCGCGGGCGTGCTTGATGATCGCGCGGGCGTGCTCGGGGGTGCGGGCGGGCACGAGCAGGTGCGAGGCGCTGTCGCCGTCGGGGTCGGCACTGTTGGCGACCGGCACGCCGTGGTGCCCCAGGACGTCGACGATCCGTCGGCGGATCGTGCGCTGGCGCGTCAGTGCCCCGGGGAGTTCCTCGAGTTGGGCGCACAGCACGGCGGCCTGCAGTTCGCTCAGGCGGCAGTTCTCGCCCAGAGTCGCCGTGTCGTCGTCCCAGTTCGGCCATCCCGCTGCGTCGCGTGAGGCGCCCATGTCGACGTGTCGTGCGCATGCGGCCGTCAGGTCGCGGTCCTGAGAGACGATGGCTCCGCCTTCCCCGGCGGCGATCTGCTTGGCCTGGTGGAAGCTGAAGACCCCCAGGTCTCCCATGCTTCCTGCGGGCCGTCCGAACGACGACGCGCCGAAGGCCTGACAAGCGTCTTCGACGACGGCGATCCCCTGCGGCTTGAGCAGAGCCTTGACGGGGCTCACGTCGACGAGGTGGCCTTGGACGTGGACCACCACCACTGCCCGGATCTTTGAGTGGAGCCGGGCCGTGAGGTCGTCGAGATCGACGCCCAGGACGTCGTCGGTGTCCAACGGTTCAGGGATAGCACCGAGGGCGGCGACGGCCATCGCCGTGGCCACGAAGGTGTACGCCGAGACGAGCACGTGGTCGCCTGGACTCACGCCAGCTGCTTTGAGGGCGACCCGCAGACCTGTGGTTCCGCTGTTGACCGTGACGGCGGCCGGACAGCGCGACCAGTCGGCCAGGGCCTGCTCCAGGCGGTCGTTCCATGACGGCCGCGCGTCGCTGCGGTATCGGAAGAGCTCCTGGTCGGCCAACACCCTCAGTGCGGCCAGCCGTGGACGTCCATCGACACCGAGTGCGCCGAAGACGTTCGGATTGATCGGATAGGTCGTCACGAGTTCAGATTCCTGTCCGTCAGGTGGCAGCCGCGCAACAGCGCGGCGCCGAGTTGTCGGGCCTGGGCGAGGTCCCCGTCGGGTTGAAGCACCACCAGCGGGCCTTGTGCCCGGTCGTCCGCGCCGGCGGGTCCTGGCCGGTTCACAGTCCGGCAACGGTCGCGGAACATGGGCAGGTCCGGCAGACGGACCGGGTGTTCTGGCTGGGCGCGCAGGCTGGCGTGTCCGGCTGCAGCCAGCAGGTGGTCCCGGTGGAGTTCGGTGGCGCACCGGACGGGCACGCGGTGCCAAGAGGGCAGGTCGCCTCGGCGCAGGAAGGGCAGGGTGTACCGGCCGTCGCGGAAGAGCGGCGCGAGAGCTGTGACGAATTCACGGCGGCTGCGGGTCAGGGCACCGGCACTTGCCAGCAGAGGTAGCAGGTCCCCTGCCAGTGGCAGCGGAAACGGAGCAGTGGTACCGGGGACGGCCAGGTTCCGGTGAGAGGGGCTGTCGGAGGCCATCAGATCCGCTAGCCCCGGTTCGTCACCGAGAACCGCGCCCCCGGCCCCCAACGGCACCGGCTTGGTCCGCCCGAACGATGCCACGACCACATCGCCGTCCCTGCCCACGGGCCGGCCCTCGGCGAGGGTGTCCCAGGACTGCGCGGCGTCCTCGACGATCCTGACGCCGTCGGGCAGCGCGGTCCGCAGATCGGTCACGGGGCAGGGCAGCCCGTACTGGTGCACGGCGACGACGCAGCGGGTCCTGGAGGTCACGGCGGCGGCCACCGCGTCCGCGCTGAGGACCAGACCGGGTCCTACGGCTGTGAAGACCGGTACGGCGCCCTCGCGCAGGACCGCCGCGCCGATCTTGTAGCAGCCGGTGTCCGGAAGGATCACCTCTGTTCCCGCCGTCACGCCCAGGTGGCGCAGGGCGGCTTCAAGAGCACTCGCGCCGCTGGCTGTCAGGACGCCGTACGTACGCCCGTACTGAGCCCCCAACCGGAGCAGGGCCTGAGACTGACTGTCCTGTGCCTCGTCCACGTTCATGATGCCCGCGTCTGGTAGAGATGGCGGACGCCGCGGCCGGCCTGATGGTTCTCGCGAACCTGGCGGTCGAACCCGGTGCGTTCGGCCCTGAGAGCGTCCACAGCGGGGCCGGGTGGCCAGGCGAGATCGAACCGGGCGACCCTGTCGGTGCTGATCAGATCCTTCAGACGGTCCGGGCTACCGAAGAGGTCAATGCTGTCCAGATCGGTGTCGCCCCATCGCTGCACCAGCCGCTTGGTCAGGAGGTAGAACCCCGGAGAACATCGCCGGTACTCCTCGTCGTAGGACCACTTCAGGCACATCACGGTCCTGCCGAAGTGCGCGTCGAGGCGGTAGGCGATGGGCCTGGTGGCGTTCCAGACCACGTCGAGGCTGCTCAGGCTGTGGCGCAGCAGGTTGGCGTATAGGTCGAACTGGTTGTCCCGATGGTGCATCGACTGCCCGCAGAAGGCCTTCCAAGACCGGCGTTCCACGGTGGCCAGGGCGTCGACGGCCTCGTCGCCGGTCGCGGGCGCGATGTGTAGTCCGCTCGCTTCGAATCTCTTCCACTGCCGGGCGGCTCGTGAGCCGTACCGGGTGCGCACGCGCTCCTCCAGAGTCCGGCCGCGGTCCGACCAACGGACGAGCGGTCCATCCAGACGCTGCCAGGACGGCAGGCCACCGGGGGCCGGGCAGGTGACGTGCGGGAAGTAGACCAGAGGGACGCGGGCCTGTTCCCGCACGAGGTCCGCCAGTTCGCGGACTCTCTCGTCCGCCGGGCCGCCCAGGGCAGGGATGCCCGCGAACAGGCAGGTCGCCCGGTCCGAGTCGATCAGGAAGACGCTGAGCAGCCCGGCGTGGACGGCGATGTCGACGCGGCGGTCCGGGTGGGCACGCGCGACGGCTCGGGCGTAGCCGGGCAACTGCTGAACGGGGCCGGGCGAGGACTCCCCGGCCCACCATGTCTCGAGCCATGAGGGGATCTCAGACAGCGGGAGGACCCGGGAGGTCGTCGTGGGTGCGTCAATGCCCATGAGCACCGGAGGGGTCGGGTCGCACGAGGAGTGAGGCCACGGTGTCGTCAACCGAACGGGCCGCTTCGACGAGGGCATGCCAGCGTTCGATCAGCCAGCAGAACTCCTCGATGCCAGTGGCGACCTGGTCGACCACCCTGTCGCCCAGTTCGTCGGCGGCGTCGGCGACGGCGCTCAGCCGAGTCGCGGAGTCGCCGGTGCCCTGGCGCGAAGCGTCCCGGAACACCTGGGCGAAGCCTCGGGCGGTCCCCTTGGCTTCGAGACTCTTCTCGGCGAGGGCCTGCCGGAAGGACCCGGCGTACCAGGCGGTGTCCAGGGAGCCGTCGGCGCGGACGAAGGTGGGTGGGGCGTTGCGCAGGTTCTCGTTGTGCCGTGACCAGATCGGCCAGAGCACGATGTACCGCAGGTCGCGCAGGGAGTAGTCCACGAACTGGGCCATCGTGCTCTGCCGACGTTCGCTGTCGTGGTCGTGGCGCATCTTGCGGGACTGGAACATCACCGGCCGGGACAGCTGGTAGAGCAGGTTCTTCTGGAAGTAGTCGCAGCCCAGGGTGTCCGGGATGGGCATCTCGGGCAGATCCAGGAAGACGCGGCGCAGACAAGAGACACCCAATTCGGTGCGTCCGCTGTCATCGACCTGGAAGAAGTCCTCCTCATAGCGGACAGAAGCCTCGCTGGTGAAGTAGCCGCGCACGTCGCGAAGCCGCTTCTCATGCGAGAGCCACGGGCTCGATAGGCCGAGGATCCGCACCCCGAACTCCTCGCCTGCGGCGATGAGTTCACGCCGGTCGTGCGCGGGGTCGCCGAACATCCCGGAGCCGACGAA
Source organism: Frankia sp. CcMO1 (assembly GCF_977945845.1). NCBI lineage: Bacteria > Bacillati > Actinomycetota > Actinomycetes > Frankiales > Frankiaceae > Frankia > Frankia sp. CcMO1. The sequence continues at coordinate 27,941 of NZ_CDWTMG010000006.1, read as the reverse complement.
AAGGATCTCCTGGTCGAGTTCCTGCGGTGCCAGGGAGCCAGCGGACCGCAGCGGTGCCACGTCGCGGACCCGACGTCCGATCGCCTGCACCTCCATGGTTCCGGGGAACCGAGCGGTGCCCTCCTCGGCGTCGGGCAGGTGGTCGGAGTCGCGCCGGTGCAGCGTGTCCACGCCCAGTGCTGCGGCGGTCAGGAAGGCCTTATTCGGCCCGGACGCGTAAGTGACCCCCTGCCGGGTGAGGAGCTCACGGGCCTTGTCACGGTCGCCGTCGTCGAAGCCGGCGTTGTGAAGGATCCGTTCGAGGATCCTCTCCCAGGCATCCACGGTCAGGTGCAGGGCCGGGATCCCGCTGACGGCGGCTTCCTTGGCAAGGACGGCCGCATGGTCGGGGACGTGCGGCGAGTCGACGTGCTCCACGAGGACGAAGACGTACTCTTCGCCTGTCGCTTCGGCCATTAGGGAGCACTCGGTCATGCCATTTCCGATGGCCGGTAGACATGGTCGGTTCGTGGGGATGTACAGGATCCTCGTCATGGCTTCTTTCCTGTGATTGTCTTCACTGGTTCGGCTCCGTTCCGGCGGCGATCCCGCCCATGATCAGGGCGGTGTGCCGGGGCGGATCGCGATGCCAGTACAGGTACGGATAGGGCACTGTCTCACCGCCGAAGCCGCTCATGAAGTAGTCCACGCCGGGCAAGACGCTGCCCTCCAGGTCGAGTCGGCGCCGGCCGTCGCGGTGCCCGCTGTCGGCGGCGGCGTCGATCAAGAGGGTGGGTATTCCTCTTGGGCCGCAGCGCTCGAACCAGGCGTGCAGCAGGATGCTGGTGTCCGCCGCGCGCAGGGTCAGGGCCTGCCCGACGACGTCGTGGTCCGCGACGGCGGCCAGGCAGGTGACGGCTCCAGTGGCGGCGGCTCGGGCGGCGAATTCCCGGCGCGAACGGCGCTGACTCTCTGGTTGCGCGACGAGGGCCCGGTCGAAGTGGAAGGCGTCGACCTCCTCTCTGCGGCAGGTGGCCGAGGCGCCAGCGGCCCGGAGATGCTGCTTGATCGTCGGGGAGTAGCCCTCCCGCCAGGGGCCTCGTAGGTCCAGGATGTGGGTGTGGCGCCACTCGGCGGCTATCCCGAGTTGACGGCAACACGTGGCGTCGCGGAACCCTGGGGTCATCGGCAGTTCCAGAGAGGTGAAGGTCCCCTGGAGCAGGCGCAGCATCTGCACCATGACGTCACGGCGGCGCTGCGGATGGCTCTCCAGCAGGACCGGGGCCGTGTAGGGCAATGCCCGGTCGGCGCGGCGAGCATGCCATCCTTCGCCATCGTGGTCAGTGGGCACGACCCACACCCCCGCGACGCCCCGACGACGTGCCGCAACCAGGATCCGGCTGTGCGGGTAGGCGCAGCGGCTCGTCTCGACCATGTGCGTCATATCGTCGGCCAGCGCCGCTGGCAATCGGTCCGCCCACTCGACCGTAATCACGTCAGTCGGCGTCCTCTGAGCACTGGCCGCCGGGGCGGCTGGCGGCCTGCTCGATCAAGTCGCTGACTTCCGTCCCGACTGGGCCGCCCATCGTGAACGGGACGAACGTCACGTCCGACACGGCGGGCAGGCCGGTGACGAGCGCAGCGTAGTCGCGGCCATGCTCGGTCAGCAGGAAGATCCTCTTCCCCAGTGCGGACGCCCAACCAATCTCGATGTGAGTTCCCGGCGACATCGGGTCGGCACCGGGAGTGGCCACAAAGACGTCGCAGCAGCTGACATCCTGGAAGTCCATCGACGTCAGGGTGCGGGCCGGCAGCATCTGAGCGCCCCACGCCTCCCTGCGGTGGGCGTTGAACACGCGCCAACCGCGGTCCTCGAAGCAGTCGATGAGGTCCTCGTACAGCGCGCGATACTCGTCGTCCACCTTCAGTTCACCGTCAACCAGACGTGCTTGGAAGGGCCCGCCGACGTAGATGCGCAGTTGGGGACTCCGCTCGCGCAGAACGCGGTCCGGGCCTCTGTTCACAAGTCGCAGGACTTCGCTGGCGACCTGTTGGGCGCCCTGGTGGCCGAGGCGGTCGACGTGGGCTCTGGAGTGCGGAATGCTGTCCAACTCTTCGAGAAGATCGCCGACCTGCTGCTCCATTGCTTCCTGCAGCACGGTGTCGTTCGCGGCCGACGCGATGGCCTCGTACAGGAACACCATGGCCGCCTCCTCGCCCTTCTCTCGCAGGGCGTCGAAGGCTTCCGGGTCCGCGAGGGTCTCGGGCCAGCCGACCGCGCTGTCCGGGCGGTCGCGGTTGAACCATTCAGCGTTGATCACCTGGCTCAGGTTCTGCGGTGGCAGGGTGATGACCGGGGTCGACGCCTGGTTGGCCTGCAGGAGCGTGGTGCTCCCGGGCGAAGTGATCAGCAGTTCTGCTGTGCGGACCAAGGCGTCGAACCGGTCGGGTCGCGCGGGTCCGACGTGTGCGAGGCGGGGCACTTCGCCGCGCACCCAGTCGATGTCGTCGTCCGAGAGGTTCCCGCATACCGCTTTGACGTCGAGGCCATGCTTGTCTGCCGCGCGCAGGACCGGCGGGAGGACGGCGCGAAGGTAGTGGTGGCCGCTGTCGCCCGAGAAGGGACTGTGGAGGCCACCCATGTTGATCACTACCCCGTGACGCTGCGTCGAAGCGCCGTTGGCTGCAGAGCTGCCCGAAATGGTGGGGACGACGCTCTCCACCCAGACGAGCCGGCGGGCACGGTGCAGGATGTCCCACGCAGGCTCGGGGACGCTGCGCTGCGCGCAGTAGGTGTCGGCGCAAGTGGCCACCGGATCGTTCTCCGTCCACAGGAACGGCAGGCTGTCGAGGAACACCGTGGGGCAGCCAGCCTCGACAAGTCGCTGCGCCGCGACGGGCTCGCCCACGACCAAGGCGGCTGCGACGTCATGCGCCTCGACAAGCCGCCGCGTCTCGGCCACGGTCGAAGGAACGTCCCGGGCCTGCCTCGGCCGCCCTCCGAGAAGGTTTCCTCCCAGGATGGAGCCCAGGACGAGGACGTCGATGTCGGGGAGTTGTTCGAGGACCATCTGGAGTTTCCCGGCGCTTCCCCAGCCGAACTCCCCCGCAACGACCAGAACCCTGGGGCGCCGGAGGCCTGCGTCGCCAAGACTGTCCGCGGGGGACGTGATCTCCGCCCGCGAAGCAGCGTCATTGTCAGGACCGATACCGGATGAGCTCGTCCCTGTCGGTGCCTCGCCAGCTTCTTTCGAGATCGCCTTACTTGCTGCCATCCAACACTCCTGCGTAGGTCTGATGCCCGACAAGATCGTACGCGGGCCCGTTCGTTTTGCGTGCTTTGCGCTGGCGCTGACTCTGGGGCGACCGATCCGCGAGACTCTCGTGGAGACGGCGGTGTTGCCCGCCTGGGGCGGAGGGTCGTTCGCTGGCTGGGGGAGAGCGTGTGGGCCGCGGTCGCGAGGTGGCTGCGGGGTCAGGGGGGGGGCTACGCGCGGGTGGCTGCGTCGTGGCGAGAGGTGGCGGCTGGGTCCGGTGGGCAGCTCGGTGACGTGCCCGGGGGCTCGGATCATCGGCGTCCAGAGGGAGGACGCGGGCGCGCAGGTAGCGGGTGATGGTGCGCTCATCGGCGCTGGCGAGGCACGGATGATGGGTCAGGTGGTCCAGGCATGCCACCACGACCGCGCTGGCTCGACCCACCCGTAGGGCTCCGAGCAGTGCGTAGAGGCCGTGGTCGGTCCGCCCCATGGTGTCCGTGAACATGCCGGCCACCACGTAGCCTCGACGACGGGCATGCCCGGCGAATGTCTCGGCGGCCTCATTGGTCAAGGCCTCGGCATCGGCGCCATCGGGTAGCAGCAGGTATCCCAGTGCGAGCCCGAATGACGGGTGCATCAACGTCTCCTTGCCGTGCATCGATGCGGATCGGGCGAGTCCTGGCGGGGCCGTAGCGCGTCGACCGCTCGCACCGGTTCCCGCTGAAGGTGTGGAAGGCGGGGCCGGCGGCGGGGTGGGGGGAACCCTGCACCGCCGGACCCGCCGGCTTGATGCCCGGCGCCTAGTCGAGCAGGAGTGCGCCGTGACCGGCCGGGGTGCTCTCGTTGAGGCCTGGCCTGCCCCGCTCCTCCACGGTGATGGCGTTCGGCTGAACCGCGGTGCGTGACCTTGCGCGGGGCCGCCATTCTGAGCAGCGACGCCGCCGCCGAGGTGGGGCGCCGGACGACGTCAGCCGTCGTCGGTGAGCCTGCCGAGTGCCTGGGGGCCTGCCCCTGCATGCCTGGCTCGCGGCCTCTTGCTGCTGTCATGATCGGAATCTTGACGTGGGTGCGGCCGTCAAGACCGTCACGAAGATGACGGTTTGGGCATATTGACTGATGGTGGAGCCGCTATTCCGCCCCCTCCTCGCGCTGCCGTAGGGGCTCACGTGGTGGTTTGAGGGGTCGGACACAAGCCGAACGTGCGCCCTGGTCCCTGCCGTAGCGTCGCGGTTGCGAAGTGCCGAGGAGGGCGGAATGGTGCTGGTCCCACATCGGATGCTGTGTGCCGCCAAGGCCGAGCTCCTTCTCGTGCGGTGCCGTCGCGGGGTTGGACATGGCGGTGGTGCGGTCATCAGGACGGACCCCTCGGAGTGCGAGCGATGTTGTGGGCGGATCGTGGAGCCGACGGCGAACGAGATGATCGGCGCCGCCGGCTCCGCGGCGAGGGCCCCGTGGCGCCAAGTTGCAGGGCTGTAGGCGTGTGGAGCCCCGGATGACGAGTCGGTAACTGGGTGTATGCCCATGCAATCGCCCTGAAGAGGACGGCGTAACCGCCTGGAGGGACGATCGGGGACGTCCTCAACGTCCGGCGGCGTCCCGAGACGTGCTCGCTCGCGGTCACGCGGCCGGTGGGTCTCCAGGCCCTCCGTGCCTGCCGTGCGTCAGGTTCCGCCGCGTGCTTCCTGCCGTTCGGCCGCGCGGGCGCTGTGAGGGCGCGGAGTGCGAGGTGCGGAGATTGGTCTTCCCTGTGACTTTGGGTGATTGCTGAACGGCTGGCGCGGACTCCGTGGGACGTCTTGGTGACAAAACGTCCTAAGGTGGCCTTGAAACGTCCCTCGGCGTCCGGTGTGCTGATCGTCGTGAATGAGCGCTTGAGGACCACCATGATCAGGGCCGGGGTGACCACGGAGGACCTTGCCGACTGCGTCGGGGTGGACGTCAAGACGGTGGAGCGCTGGCTGCACCTGGGCCGAGTGCCTCATCGACGCCACCGCTGGAGCACTGCCAGGCACCTGATGGTCGACGAGTCCTACCCGTGGCCTCAGGTGCTGACGAGGAGTCCTGCTCGCGAGCGGGACGCCACCCAGTCGGAGCTATTGGAGATCTACCCGGATCGAGCTTCCGTTCCTCGTGACGTGTGGCTGCGACTGTTGAGTGAGGCGCAGGAGCACGTCGACGTGCTGGTCTTCAGCGGAACCTTCTTCGCGCAGACCCAGCCCCGGGTCGCCCGGATGTTAACCGACGCCGCCAGCCGTGGTGCCGCCGTCAGACTGTGTTTCGGTAATCCCGCGTCGGAGGCGGTTTCGATCCGTGACCGGGAGGAGGGGATCGCCGGTACTCTCGCGTCCAAGATCCGGTCGGCGCTGACGTACTACGAGCCGCTTCTCGACGTCCCCGGATGCGAAGTGCGCTTGCACGCGACCACCCTCTACGCCTCGTTGTTCCGCTACGACGACGAGGTCTTGGCCAACCCGCATGCGTACGGCCAGCCGGCCTCGGCGAACCCCACGCTTCACCTGCGGATGCTGGATGGCGCACGAGTTGCGCGGCACTACGTTGACTCCTTCGAGCGCGTGTGGGAGGGCGCCTTGCCCTGGTCGGGTTGGTCGTAGTGGGTGTGCCTCGACCGCTTGTGATCTGCGCGTAGCCGACGGCTGTAGGTCCCACTCGCTGGACCTACAGGGGTGGCAGGAGAGGATGACCGATGGGCAGGATTGAGTACTGGAACGATCCGGATGCGCCGGCGCCGAACAGTCTGGTTCCGGCGTGCGGGGTCTTGGCAGTGGATGACGAGGGCCGGATCCTGCTGCAGCGCCGCCGTGACACGGGTCAGTGGGCTATCCCGATGGGGAAGATGGAACTGGGGGAGACCCCGACCCGGTGCGCCGTCCGTGAGACACAGGAGGAGACAGGGGTTCTGGTCGTTCCCACGGGCCTGCTGGGGATCTTCTCTGATCCCGGGCACATCGTCGCCTACAGCGATGGAGAGACCCGCCAGGAGTACGAGGTGATCCTTCTGGGGCGACCGGTGGACGGTGCCCCGGCAGCGAATGACGAGGCCACCGAGGTCGCCTGGTTCCAGCCCGAGATGCTGGGCGAGCTGGATATCCATCCCACTCAGTGGCGCCAACTCGATCACTACCTCCAGGGAACCTACCCCCACATCGACTGAGATGAAGTTCGCGAACCCCTGGCCCGGTTACAGGCTGGGGTATCCACCAGTGCGCCGGAGCCGCATCCGAGTTCGATCGACCGCGGCTTCGAGCTCCAGCCTGGCTGCCAGGATCGCTCGTGTCACCAGATGATCCGGCCCGTATCTGATGGTGATCTCCTGCAGGCGCTCGGCGAGCGTCACGGGTGTGCCATCTGGCCCTGTCGTGAGGTCACAAGTCCACAGGGCGTCGCGGATGGCATTGCCCTCGTCGCGGTGGCGGGCTAGAAGGTCGGGCCGTAGCCCGCGTTCGTCGGCCTCGTAGACCGCCCCCGTGTGATGGGCGACCAGGGATGTCAGAGCCTTCTCCGCGCCGGCGGACTTGAGAAAGTCGGCGGCGTCGAGAGGGTGGAAGCCGCTGCGGGCCAGCGTCGGCGAGTAGCCGATGTCGTGCAACCAGGCGGCCTGGATCAGCCTGCAGCCGTCCGGTCCGAGTGCAGCCGCGATGGCTTGCGCCTTCGCCGCAACGGCTTGGACGTGCAGCCAGCGCCGCTCGCGCAGGTCCGGGACATCCAGGAAGTGCGTGGCAATCGACCGTGCCCACCGGATCCCGGCCTGCAACTCCGCTTGCGCAGCGGTACCGGCGGGCTGATCGCTCGGATTGCCTGACCGTACGCCGGGAGGACCTTGCTTGATCAACTCGTTGAGGTGCCGCTGCACTTCGGGCGCATCGGCCAGGCTCGACACGACGGCGTCAGCCCCGGCGGCTCGCAGTTGTGCTGCGCTGTACGAGCCGGTCGCCACCGCCATGACGCGGGCACCGCCGAACAGCCCTGCCTCCACGTCGGCGGGCGTGTCGCCGATCAGGACCGTCGTCTGCGACCGCGGGTCGAAGCCGTGCTGTTCGGCCGCCCGCTGCTGAGCAACGCGCACCAGGAGTGCCCGATCGTGGAGGACGCCGTAGGCGCCGACCGAGAAGTCAATCCACGGGTCCAGCCCGAAGGCTCGCAGCTTGATGTGAGCGTTGGTCTCGATGTTGCCGGTGAGCGTGGACTGGATCATGTTGGGGTTGGCCGCCAGCCTCTGAAGACAGTCGGCAGCCCCCGGCAACGCCCGTCCCTTCGCCTGGAGCCGGGTCTCGTTCCGCAGGCCGGCCTCGACCAGCGCATCCCAGATCTGCCACAGCGTGAACCGGCCGTCGGAGTGCCCGTTGCCCGATAGGAGCCGCGCCATGATCGTGGCATCGGTCCGGCCCTCGGTGACGACGGGCCCGTCGTTGCGACGACCGGTAAGCAGTTCGAGCGCAAGGGCGTAGGTCGCCTTGCTCATGCCGCCGTTCTCGATGAGCGTGTGATCGATGTCCCACAGGACGAGCGCCTGGGTGCCAGCAGTAGTTCCCACGATGATCAAGCTCCTTTGTGCCCGGCGTTTCCCGCATCCACTCGCCCTGTGGCGCGGCGTGGGGGTAGCCGCTCGATCTCGGCCGGAGATGCGTGGGTTGGCGTCCATCTCATCGAACGTCTTCCGGTGGCGAAACCCCCGGGAGGGACGTGTGGAGGACGTCTCGCAGGGGGTCGGCCTGGCCGGAGCACTCGACCATGACGCTGTTGTCGAACAGATAGGGGGAGATGCTTTGGGGCTCGGCACAGGGCCCAGTTCGTGGCTACAGTCGGACGTCCGGGGCCTCGCGTGCAGCCAGGACTTGGAGGCAGCCCGAGCGCGATTCCTGCCGAGAACGGACAGGGCCTGTGAGGCGCGTGCGGTCAGGACCGTCACGAAGCTGACGGTTCGGGCAACTTCCCCGATCGCTGGCCTACCATCAAGTTCATGAAGACATGCGGCCGAGGACTTCCTCCCCGGCCCGCGTACCGGCAAGTGATCTCCTCTGCGCGCTGAGGGCGGCTGCGAGGTGCCGGGGATCGAGCGACAGACGGTCTGGAGTGGACAGCATGGGCGGGGTTGGTGGTTCGGACGTCGGGAACCGGATCCGGTTGGCGCGTCGCGCCCAGGGACTGACCCAGCTGGAGCTCGCCACTCTGGCAGATCGCTCCGAATCCTGGGTTCGGGGTGTGGAGAAGGGGCGTCTGGCCCTGGATCGTCACAGCGTCATCGACCGGCTCGCCGACGTCCTGCAGGTCGACGTCGCCTGGTTGCTGGGCCAGCCCTACACCCCCGAATCTCCCGATCAGGACGCCGGGCATCGCGCGGTCCCTGTGATGCGTACCGCTATCAGGCGCACCAGCTTGATCCTTTCCGGGCATCCAGGCCTGCCTGCGACCACTCGCCCGATGCCGCTGACCCAATTGCGGCGCCGAGCGGACTCCCTGACCCGGCTGCGGCAGGCCGCTGACCTGGCCGCCGTGATGGCGGGCCTGCCTGACTTGGCCGAAGGCCTGAACACAGCCCTGCTGAGTAACACCGGGGCAGACCTCGACGCGACCCATGCGCTGGTGGTCGAGACCAGCCACATCGCGCGCATGGTCCTCAATCAGCTCGGCCACCACGACCTGGCCTGGAGCGCCGTGGAGAACGCCGCCACCGCGGCGGCCCGCCTCGGTGATCCGCTCGTGCAGGCATCCTCGGCATGGGACCGGTGCGGCGTGCTGCTGCATACCGGGTCACTTGGCGAGACCGCCGCGGTCGCACAGACGGCGCTGGGTCACCTCGAAAGCCGAATCTCCGCCGCGACACCCTCACCGCAGGAGCTGTCCATGTGGGGCGCTCTGCACCTGCGCTGCGCCGTCGCCGCTTCGCGCCGCCACGACAGCACGACGGCGTGGGCGCACCTGGCCGAGGCGGAGACCGCTGCCGCCCGCTTGGGCGCCGATCGCAACGACTTCCAGACCGTGTTCGGGCCCACCAACGTTCAGATCCACGCGGTAGAGATCGCTGTCGAGCTGGAACAGCCTGACACGGCTCTGCAGCGCGCTCGGACCCTGAGGTTGCCTCGCTCCATGTCCCGCGAGCGGGTCGTCCACCACGGGATCGACATCGCCCGCGCCTACGGCCAGGTCGATCAGGACGCTCACGCCGTCCGTGCGCTGACCTCGGCGGCGAGCGTGGCATCGCACTACGTCCACAACCACCCCATGGCCCGAGCGCTGGTCACCCAACTGCGGCGCCGTTCTCAGCCGAGCGCCATCGAGGCGGGTCTCGGCACTCTCCAGCGCGCGATGAACCTTGTGTAGCGACGCACGTGTCGGACCGGTCGCTTCAACGGCGGCCCCAGGAGCAAGAACACCGTGACGTACTGACCGAACGTGTGGGGCCTGCCCACGCGTGGGGAGGGTGGGCGTCTCCTTCCGGCACCCCCTACCGTTGAGGGGTGGCGGAGAGGAACCAAGGCGGATCCGAGGGCGCTGGCAACGGCGGTCAGGAGCCAGCGGTCGGTTCTGCGTTCTCCGGGCCCGGGGCCGATCGAGTGGCTCAGCGTGCGGCCGAGCGTGAAGAACATGCTCGGGTTGTGGTCGAGCGCACCGGTGACCCCCGGTACGTCCAGAGGCGGCATGGCGCAGGCCACGATCGTGTGGTCTGGGATCCGGCCGGCGAGGCCGGGCAAGCCTTGTCTGAACACCTTGCTGTGCTGCGTGAGGCGTTCCGGGTGGAGTTCGGGCGTGAGCCTGGTCCGGATGATCCGGTGTCTTTCGACCCGGAGGCGGACGACCCGCGCCGATTCGGATTGGAGAAGGCCGCTGAGATGTGGTCGGCGCTGGCCCGTCGGTTGGCTGAGCGCGGGGAGGATCCCGCCTATGCGCTGGGGGCCGCGGACGTCGGCTACCTGGTCACCGACCGGAACCGGCACCTGTTCACCGCTCTGGAGGTCGAGGCGTTCCTGGACGCCGTCGAGAGCCACCAGACCCCGATGCCCAGCGGGACCGAGGGCCTGGAATGGGACGGGACCGGGGAGGTCCCGGACCCGTACGCGGTCGCTGCGGATGACCTGCGGTTGCCCCATGTCGTGGCGGGGGTGGCCGATCGGCTGCGTGATGTGATCGAGGAGATCCTGGTCGGGGCCGATGACGACTGGGCACGTCAGGTGGTCGACGGTGAGTTGGCGGCGGCGGACGCCAGCGGCGACCCCGCGGCCTCCGGTCTGCTGATCGAAGCGCTGTTCAAGGTCCTTGACGCCTGGCTGGTCGGGATCCGCGAGCAGGACAGGGCTGTGGTCGAGGGAGCGGCCCGGTGGGCCTCAGCGCACCGCGGTCCGACATCGGCGGAACAGGTCGCCGTTCTCGCGGACGTCCTGCTTCAAGGCAGCGGGCGGGAGTTCGACACGAACGAGGCTGCCCGCCTGCTGGACCGGGGTCTGCTGCCCTCGATGGTCCACTTAGCGGCAGGGGCCGTGCGGGCAGCCGGTGGCGGGGACTCGGCCTGGCTGCGCTCCTTCGACCCAGGCCGCTGAACCTCCATCGCAGTGGACGGGTGCCCTCGGATGTGAGGTAGGCGGGCGCCCGTCGCGTCGGGTGTCGATCAGTCGCGTGAGACATTGCTGTCGGAGTTGCGGGTCTGTTGCAGCAGGCCGGTCAGCAGCAGGCGGACTGTGTCGGGGTCCATGCCCTGGACCACCGAGGCGAGGTCCACTTCGGGGGCCGGTGCGACGGAGGCAGCGGCTGGTGCCTCCGGTGCGTGGTCGGGGGTAGACGTCTGGACCGTTGTGGTGGTGGTTTCGCGGGATGGGGGAGTGGCTGGGGCGCTGATGGTGCGGATGTTGTTCAGGGCGTCCAGAGCCGCGTCGTCGGCGTCCGGGAGGGTGTGAAGGTACTTTTCGGTCGTGGTGATCGAGGCGTGACCGAGTCGCTCCTTAACCACCTGGAGGTCGGCCCCGCCGGCCAACAGCCAGGAGGCGTGGGCGTGCCGGAGCCCGTGCGGGGTCACGTGGAAGCCAAGGTCGGCTTCGGCGAGGGCTTTGAGCCAGATGTTGTTGCGGAACCAGCCGCGTCCGATGTGTCCGTCGGTGTCCACTCGCTTGGGGGTGCGAGGGTTGTCCTTGCCTGCGGCGCGGCGGGCGGCGCGGTAGGCGGCGACGGCATTCTTGCAGTGGCGGCACCGGCACCCGCCGGGTCCGTAGGCGCTGGTCGTGCCGTGGCGGTAGGTCCGGCCCTTGTCGTTCGGTTCGGTCCACCCGAGGGTCTGGGGGTTCGGGAGGGTCTCGGGGACGGTGTAGCGGCGGTGCCGGGTCTGGTCGGGCATGGAGAAGAGCAGGTCGTCCGCCCCGAGCCCGTGCTCCTCGATGTGGTCGGCGATCTTCGTGACGAGCTGCGGGGCGAGGCGCAGACGGCGCCACTCCTTGTCCTTGGGGTAGTCCTTGACGACGAACCGGATCCCGTCGGGGCGGTCCTTGGCCGTCAGTTGGACGACCGCCCGGCAGACGGTCAGCATGCCGGTGGCGACGTCGAGGTCCTTGACCCGTAGTTCGGTGAGTTCGCCCCAGCGCAGCCCGGACTCGATGTCCGTCTCGACGAGCAGGCGCATCACGTCGTCGCCGAGCGCGGCGTGGATCCGCCCGTATTGCTCGGCGTTGATGATCCGGCGGGGGCGGGTTGCCACCGGCGGGGTCTTGACTCCCTTGCCGGGGTGGAAGAACACGACCTGGTCGTTGAGCGCCGTCGTGAAGATCGCGTCCACGATGAGCTTGCACTTCACGATCGTGGGCGGGTTCACGCCCGGCGTCTCGGTCAGACGGCCGATCCACTCCCGCAGGTCGTTGGGCAGGACGTCGCCGATGCGGTAGTCGCCCAGTTCGGGAAGGATGTGCCGGTCCAGGGCGTACTTGTAGTTCTCCCGTGTCGTCGCTTCGATCACGTGGTTGGGGAACCATTCCTGCTCCACATAGGTCCGCAGGAGCTGCTTGCCCCGGTTCGGGTCGCCGATCCGACCGGCCTCCTGGTCACGCTCCGCACGCTGCCATGCCCGCTCGGCCCGACGCTCGGATGTGAATGTTCCGGCCGAACGCTGCCGTCCGCGACGATCCCGATAATTGGCGCGAAACCGCACCTTCCCGTCTCTTCCTTCTTTCGCGACAACCCAACCCATGTAATTCTCCCCAGATCATTTGTCAGCAGCTGGTCAGCAAACCCTGCCGGACTCCGGCGAACCCGGCCGTTCCCTGCCGGACTGAAATGTGCCTCTGACCTGCAGTTTAGTAGAATCAAAGATCAATAGGCAGGGGAAAGAAAGACGCGATTACGCCTATGGCATGGAGGGGGTCAGGGGTTCGAGTCCCTCAGCTTGAACAGGACACCCGGTGCAAGCGCCCAGGACGACACCATGTCGCCCACGTCGAGCGCCACGCGCGCCGGAAGGACGCTCAGACCGGCAGCATCCGTCCGGATGCTGCCGGCCGGCTCAGCCCGCCACCCGCGCGGCTCTTCGCGCTCGAACGCGCCACAAGAGCGCCGATCCGTCCACACCTCAACGGTGTCCCGCCGGAAGGTAACCGAGACGACGTCCTCTCACTCCACGTCGTTGACTACCAAGACCTCAAGCCGGCTCAACACGTCACCCTCGGTCCCCCGCGCGTGCGCTCATCCCTCCACGGCACGGCCTGCGGATACACGGCCTGCGGGCAGGCGGACAGTACCGCGCGCACGTGGGCCAGCCCGGCAGGATCGAAGTCCGCGCGGACCGCGACCTGCCAACCGGCGTTGGGCAACCTCTCAACGGCGGTGACCTCCAGCGCCGAAGGGGGTGCCGGAGGTCCCGATCAGCCTGACTGGGTGCCAGTCGCGGCGAGGCCTGCCGCAGCGTTGACCGCTACTCGTGTTGGATGACTTCCCTGACGCAAAGGCATGCGGCGACCAGCCCAGCGGCGTACGTCGGTACAGGAGTTCTCCACTCGTTGGCCTCATGCGGCAGCGCAGGTGTGAGATGGGGCCAGCGAGCTACGGCCGCGCCAGGCTGCCTAGCCGCTGGGAGACTGCATCCCATGGCACGTCAGTCGGGGTGGTGTGACACCAGGACACCCTCAGCGCGCCGGCCACTTGCGCTTCGGGCAATCCCGCCGAGGTCAGCACATGGCTTGGCTCATAGCTCTGAGACGTGCAGGCGGAGCCGTTAGAGATCGCCACAACGTCCTTGAGCGCCACGATGGCGGCTTCTGAATCGACCCCCGGTACCGAGAAGTTGATCGTGCTCGCGATCGTGCGGGACGGGTCGCCGTTCATGACCACCCCGAGAGACGACAGCTCTGCCATGGCGTCGCTCTTGATCGCCTCGCAGCGCTTCGCCCATATCTCGTGTTCCTTGAGTGCCAGGCGGGCAGCCAACCCCAGCCCGGCGATGAGCGCCACGGGCAGCGTGCCAGGACGCAGGCCTCGCTCCTGATCACCGCCGTACATGAGTGGCTGCAGCGGTGCCTTCGTGTAACCGCGGCGTCGGGCGATGAGTGCGCCGACGCCTTTGGGTGCGTAGATCTTGTGCCCGGAGACGCTCAGAAGGTCGATACGCGCGTTCCTAAGCGGCTCGATGATCTTGCCGAAGCCTTGCGCGGCGTCCACATGCAGGTAGGCCTCATGACCGGCGAGCACTGTGGCGATCTCATCGAGGGGCTGGATGACTCCGGTCTCGTTGTTGACGGCCATGATCGACACCAGCAGCGTGTCGGGACGCAGTGCTGCTGCGATGGCCTGAGGGTCAACCCATCCGCCGGGGGTTGGGGGGACCAGCGTCACTTCGAAGCCGCGCCGCGCCAACTCCTCGAGTGGCTCCAGGATCGCCTTGTGCTCGATCTGAGTGCTGACGATGTGGCGTCGGCCGGTCTTCTCGCCGCAGGCGGCTAGACCCAAGATTGCCAGGTTGTCGCTCTCGGTGGCGCCACTGGTGAAGATCACCTCTTCGGGCTTGGCCCCTACGACGTCGGCCACTTCCTGACGTGCGCGGTTGACCCGGTCCTTGGCCGACTGCCCGTAGATGTGGGTCCGACTGCCGGCGTTGCCGAACTCCTGGGCCATGCAGGTCATGACTTCCGCCTGGACCCGCGGATCGACCGGCGTCGTGGCGTTGCAGTCGAGGTAGATCGGCCGCTCCGGGCCGGTCTCGGCGTCGCCCGCGGGGGGAACGTCGGTGGGTGTCGCTACCGTCATACCCAGGATCGTACGCGTAGGTTCGGACATGAGTATGGAGGATCACCGACCAAAGTACGGACCTCCCCTTCCGTACGGGTGACCGGAACTGGTAAGGGTAGATGGTGGCGCAAACCAAGATCAAAAGGAGCGGGGTAGATGCCCGTTCTGCCGGTTTACGGGCCGGCGTGTTCGAGTACGTGTTCCCAGCCATCCGGGGGGTTCAGGCTGGTCGGGAGTACTACGTGACGATGTGCCCGCTCCGGCTCATCCCGCGCCTCTTCGTCTTCGACGAGGAGGAGCTGGCTCCCGAGATGCGCGCTCAGCGGAGCCTCAACAAGGCGCGCATCCCCGAGATGACCCGTTACATACTAGACAACTCGGACAGTTATGTCTTTTCGGCGCTCACGGCCTCCGTGGATTCCGAGGTCGACTTCGAGCCGCTTGGGGGCGGGGGTGGCCCTGCAGACCGAGTTGGCACGCTGAAGATCCCGATGTCGGCCAAGTTCGTCATCAACGACGGCCAGCACCGCCGAGCGGCCATCCAGCAAGCCCTGATTGACAACTCCGAGCTGGGCGACGAGAGCATCGCCATCGTCATGTTCCTAGACGTAGGTCTCGACCGCTGCCAGCAGATGTTTGCCGACCTCAACCGCTATGCCATCCGGCCCTCCAAGTCGATCGGCGTCCTGTACGACCACCGCGACGAGATGTCAGCTATTGCCAAGCTCGTCATCTTCCGCTCCACGTTCTTCAACGACCTCACGGAGCTTGAGACGAGCAACCTGGCGGCGCGCTCTCGCAAGTTGTTCACGCTGTCTGCCTTTTACAACGCAGACAAGGCCCTGCTCGACGGCGTTGAACCAGACTCGCTCGAGCGTCGTGTGGATCTGGCTACAGAGTTCTGGCACCTCGTGGCAGATCAGTTCCCGGAGTGGCATCAGGTACGCAACCGCGAGGTCAGCGCTGGCGAGATCCGTCGCGACTTCATCCACAGCCACGGGATCGTCCTCCATGCGCTCGGTAGGGTCGGGAACAGTCTGCTGATCGCCAAGAAGTCCTCCGTCACTTGGCAGCGAACGCTTCGGAAGCTGTGCGACCTGGACTGGCATCGCGCCAACGCCACGACCTGGGAAGGGCGCGCCATCCTGGGGGGCAAGGTCAGCAAGAGTGCGGCAAACGTGCTGCTCACCACCGCCGCTATCCGTACGGCACTTGGCCTACCGCTGCCCCCCGAGGAGCAGCGAGCCGAAGACGCGTTCAACCGAGGAGAAAAATGATCCGCAACCTGCCGATTCGTCCCCGCATCCGGTCGGCGTTCGATGACGCCGGCTTCGCGGGCACGATCGACGCCCTGGTGGCGCAGACGCAGGCTCTCTACCTCGCTGACAGTGTGCCCTGGGTCGTTGGCTACTCGGGCGGCAAGGACTCCACGGCTGTCCTGCAGCTGGTTTGGATGACGCTTGCAGGGCTCGCTCCTGACAAGCGCACCAAGGAGGTCCACGTCATCAGTACGGACACCTTGGTGGAGAACCCGGTCGTCGCGGCCTGGGTCACCCACTCGCTCGAAGTGCTTCAGGATGCCGCCACCAATCAGAGCCTGCCGATCAAGCCGCACCGTCTAACTCCCGCGGTCACCGACACTTTTTGGGTCAACCTCATTGGGCGTGGTTACCCAGCTCCTCGGCCAAAGTTCCGCTGGTGCACGGAGCGTTTGAAGATCAAGCCGTCGAACACCTTCATCCGCGAGATGGTGCGATCGCATGGCGAGGCCATCTTGGTGCTCGGTACTCGCAAGGCCGAAAGTGCCGGTCGTTCGCACCGCATGAGTGAGTTGGAGTCGCGCCGGGTCCGGGATCTCCTGAGTCCCAACGACGCACTGCCCAACTGCCTGGTGTACTCGCCGGTCGAGAACTGGTCCAACGATGACGTATGGACTTTCCTCATGCAGAGCCCCAACCCTTGGGGCTACTCCAACAAGGAGCTGCTCACGATGTACCAGGGGGCGTCGCCCGACGGCGAGTGCCCTCTTGTCGTCGATGCCACCACTCCAAGCTGTGGTGATAGCCGATTCGGCTGCTGGACCTGCACGCTCGTCGACAAGGACAAGTCCATGTCGGCGATGATCCAAAACGATGAGGAGAAGGAGTGGATGCTTCCACTCCTCGAACTCCGCAACGCGCTCGACGTCGCGGATGACCGGCACCTGCGTGACTTCCGGCGCATGAACGGCTCGGTCCAGCTCTTCCACGACCGCCCGATCCCCGGTCCGTATACTCAGGAAGCGCGCGAGGAGTGGCTCCGTCGGCTCCTGGAGGCCCAAGCCTGGATCCGGACGAACGGGCCTCACCACGTCAAGCGGCTTGAGCTCGTAACCCTGGCCGAACTCGAAGAGATCCGACGCCTGTGGGTGGTCGACAAGCACGAGTTTGAAGATCACCTACCGGGCATCTATGTCGCAGCGATCGGTGAGCCGTATCCTGGCCGTGCCCTCGATGAGCACCTTCCGCTCGGGCCCGAGACGGTCGAGGTGCTGCGCAGTGTCGTCGGTGACGATCGGCTGCACTTCGAGCTAGTCAGAGAGCTCCTGGACATCGAGCAGCGCCACCGCGCTCAAGCCCGTCGAGCGGGCCTCTTCGATTCGCTGGAGAAGGCGCTCAAGCGCGGCTTCTACGACGACGAGGCTGACGCGACAGCCCGGGCGCACCATCGCCGGTCGGCCATAGACCGTTCTGCGCCGACCGACGACGAGTCCGAACCGGACCCGCTGGACCTGGCCAACGGCTACATCAAGCTTGTCGACGTGGAGGCCGCTCCGTGATCTTGGACGAACTCGTCCTCCACAACGTGAGCACCTTCGCCGGACGCCACCTCATCAAACTGACGCCGCCTTCATCCAAGCGGCCGATCGTGCTCATCGGCGGGCTCAACGGCGCGGGCAAGACCACAGTGCTCGAGGCAATTCACCTCGCCCTCTACGGCTCGCTGGCGCAGCTCTCGGGCCGTCGATCCGGTACCTACGACAGCTATCTCCGCGGCCTGATCCACCGTGGAGTACCGGAGACCGAGGGCGCAGCAATCGAACTGCGCTTCCACGCACACCAGGAAGGCACAGAGCGGCAGTACTGGGTGCGCCGCAGCTGGCGCAGCACTGGAGCGTCCATCAGGGAGATCCTCCTCGTCTCCGTCAACGGGAAGCCTGAGCCTGCGCTGGCGTCGACCTGGAACGAGCACGTTGAGACGTTCTTGCCGCGCGGGATCGCCGGTCTGTTTTTCTTCGACGGCGAGCAGATCGAAGCCCTGGCGGACATGGACCGGTCTCGCCAGGTACTCGGATCCGCGCTAGCGGCCTTGCTCGGTCTTGACCTTGTTGAGCGTCTGACCACCGACCTCGCCGTCCTACGCAGACGTCACCGCAGCGAGCACGTCCCTGACGCGCTACGCGAGAGCGTTCAGGAACGTCAGCAAACGGTTACCTCCATCCGGCAGGCCGAAGAGACCGCGTCTCACGCCGCAGCCAGCCTGCGAGTCCAGCTTGAGCGAGCCGAGAAGCAGCATTTCGAACTGACGGAGCGCTATCGGTCGGCCGGCGGTGACCTGCTTGAGCAGCGAGAGTCGGCCGAAACCAGCGTCACCTTGCTCAGGGCCGAGCTGGCTCGGATAGAGGAAGAACTCCGCGATGAGATGGCAGATGCCGCTCCTCTGCTCCAAGTCACCTCTCTGCTCGGTGGACTCCTAGAACAGGCTCGGTTGGAGGCCACGGCCAACCGGGAGCGTGTCGTCGTTGAGGTGGTCGCTGGTCGAGATGCGGCTCTACTTGAACGGCTGAAGGCATCGAAGGTCCGCGCCGCCACGATCGCAAGCATCGAGCAGTTCCTGACCACTGACCGTACCCAAAGGGACGCTGCCGCAGCGATCGCTGATGTCACCGGCCTGGCCGACCCGGGTGCCATCGATCTGCTCATGGCCTCAACGCTGCCTGCCGCGACGCGTCGTGTGCGCGGCCTCTTGGAACTTCAGCAGGCGACGCACGCCAAGTTCGACCAAGCCGAACGCGTCGTGGTCGCCATCCCAGACCCCGAGTCACTTGCGCCGTTGCGGTTGGCCCGTGCAGAGATTGCCGCTGAGGTTACGCGACTGCAGGCAGCGGCGTCCCACGCTGATGAGAGGCTCATCGCCCTGCGCCAGGAACGCGCTCGGGCCGACGCCGCCTACGAAACGGCGCTGGACAAGGCCGCCCAGGCCAATCTGGCCGCCGACGACGACCGTCGGCTCATCGAGCACATCGATCGGGTGCGGACGACGCTTGAGGGCTTGCGCGGCGCAGCGACTCGCCGTCACCTCGACCGGATCTCCGAGCTCATCCTCGAAGCGCTCGGTCAGCTGCTCCGCAAGGACAGGCTCATCACTGGCGTGCGCATCGACCCGGACTCGTACACGGTCGAGCTGACTGGTATCGATGGTCGGCTACTTCCATCTCAGGAACTGTCAGCGGGGGAGCGGCAGCTTCTCGCGGTGGCGATGCTCTGGGGGCTCGCCCGAGCCGCCGGTCAACCGCTGCCCATCGTCATCGACACCCCCCTGGGGCGACTCGACGGCTCGCACCGCGACCACCTCCTGAAGCGCTACTTCCCGCACGCCAGCCATCAGGTAATCCTCCTGTCGACCGACACCGAGATCGACGAGCAGGCCTACGACCGCATCGCTACCTACGTCGGGCACTCGTATCGGCTGGAGTTCGATACGCGGGCGAACGCCACCACCGTTGAGTCCGGCTACTTCTGGGAGTGAAAGCCATGCCGCTTGAACACATCCGTCTGTCCCAGACAGCCCGCGACCAGCTCATCACGCTCAAGCGTCGGACGGGCATCCCGCATTGGAACGTCCTGTGTCGCTGGGCGCTCTGCCGGTCCCTTGCAGAACCTGCACCTCCGCCCATCCTGAAGCTCACCCTCGACAGCAATGTGGAGATGACCTGGCGCGTGTTCGCAGGCGAACAGGGCGACACCCTCTGGGCACTGACGCGCTATCGCTGCCACGTCGACGGACTCCCACTCGACGAGGAGACGCTTGCCCAGCAGTTCCGACTTCACCTCCACCGCGGCGTCGGCTACCTCTTCGGTGATCCGAGAGTCACCGACCTTCCCGGGCTAGCGAGCCTCGCTCTTGCTGAGCCGCCAGCCGCATGACCACCGAGGTCGCGCGCCACCGGACCGCGTTGACCCGATCCGCCCTTTCGCGCCCTCTTGCTACCGCCCTCGCGGATGATCTCCTGACACCGGACAACTCGGTCTTCGACTACGGCTGCGGCCGAGGTGATGATCTCCGCCATCTGAGGACGCTCGGCTATGCCGCCGACGGCTGGGATCCCACGCATCGGCCGAATGCTGACCGAGCGTCGGCCGACATTGTCAATCTCGGCTACGTCATCAATGTCATCGAGCGACCCGCTGAACGTGCCGATACCTTGCGCAGCGCATGGGACCTCGCGACGTCGGTCCTGATCGTGTCGGTGCGGCTCACGTGGGAGGCTCGGGGCTTGGTCGGCCGTCCGCTCGGTGACGGCATCCTGACGAGGACTGGCACCTTCCAGAAGTTCTACGAGCAAGCCGAGCTTGCGTCCTGGATCGAAGAAACGCTCGGCGTCCGCCCGCACGCCGCTGCCCCGGGGATCTTCTACGTGCTACGTGATCCGGGACTTGCCCAACAGTTCCTCGTCAACCGTGTCTACACCTACCGACCCCGTGTTCACATCGACCCGCACGAGGTCTACGAGGCGCACCGCGACCGGCTCGCACCACTCCTTGACTTCCTGACGGCACATGCCCGGGCACCCCGAGGCGGGGAGCTCGACACCCTTGCCGAGGCTGAGATCCGCGAAGGGCTTGGCAGCCTGGGCAACGCGACCCAACTCATTCGCCAAGTCACGGGGGCGAGCTTCTGGGAGCGGGTCGCGGCGCAGCGTCGGGCGGAGCTGCTGGTCTATGTCGCGCTGTCGCGCTTCGGCCGGCGACCGCGCTTCAACGAGCTGAGGGCGACATTGGCCGCTGACATTCGCTCACTCTTCGGCACATACCGGGAGGTCTGCCTCCAAGCTGATCGGCTGCTCCTCGCCTGCGGCGATCAGGCGATGGTGTATGTGTCGGCACGCAGCTCACCGGTGGGCAAGCAAACGCCATCAGCCCTGTACGTGCACCGCAGCGCCCTGGCGGAGCTACCCCCGCTATTGCAGGTCTACGAGGGCTGCGCGCGGGTCCTGTCGGGGACGGTGGACAAGGCCAACATGATCAAGCTCTCGGTGACTCAACCTCAGGTCTCCTACCTGAGCTATCCGCGCTTCGATCGTGACGCTCATCCGACCTTGGCTTCAGCCGTGACCGTCAACCTGACCAAGCTCACGGTCGGCTGGCGCGACTACAGCTGTTCCGATAACCCGCCACTGCTGCACCGCAAGGAGGAGTTCGTTGGTCGAGAAGATCTGCGACGCGACCTCTACGCGCGGCTGACTCGCGCCGAGATGCGCGCCGGACTCTACGCTCGCCCGGAACGCATTGGCAGCCTCCAAGGATGGCAAGCGACCCTGGAACACGCTCGGGTGCGACTTCGCGGCCATCGACTCGAACGGCTCCCTACCAACTCACCCCGCTGAGCAGTTCCTCCACCGACACCGGCTCCGCTCCGCCGCTTCGAGACAACGCTTCGGTCACCAACGCCGTTACTACCTGGTCGGCTGGCTGGTGGCGGACGTTGACCTGCTCCTGGATGTAGTTGAGTCCGCCGTTCGCGTACTCCTCGAAGATCCGCACCCGTTCTTCGAGGCGAGCGTCGTCCATGATCTCCGGGTCCTCGACCTCATGGGCGGCGATCATGCTCACCAGCGCCTCGGAGAAGCCCGGCACAGTCAACGTCTCGTAACGGATGGGATCTCCGCTGGCGGTCGTGAATGGTGTACGGCGCTGAGAGTAAGCCCCGACCGCGGCAGCGAACAGGAGCGTGTCCCGAAAGGTCGAGAAAGCTGCCTCGTCCCGCAGCTCCACCATTAGCGCCTCATGGTGATGCGGCCTCCGGACTCGGACGTCACCAACCGAGGCATTCACTTGATCACCTGCAGCTCTGCGTGGTCGGACTCGGCTGAGGAACGAATGTAGGGGTGATTGACGCCGTCCAGCTCGATGTCCTCGCTCACATCGCCCTCGGCGCTGGTGTGCGTGACGATGACACCGAGGTGGCTGACGTACGGCATGAGCTGCCCTACCACTTGACCGAGCCCTTGGCTCTTGCTGACCAAGACGACCAGCTGAGGCGCGATCTGAGCCAACGCGCTGGCTACCTCGCGCTGGTAGTTCTCGTCGAGCGAGCCGAATGCGGCGTCCATCACGATGGGGTAGGTGCCGGCGTCCGGAGGGAGCTCACCCTCAGCGCGCCGCTCCCTGCGATTCTCGCGAGCCAACTTGGACACCGCCGCCACGAAGGACAGGCTCAAGATCTGGTTCTCACCCGTCGACTTCGGGACCGCCAGCTCGACGCCGTTGACGTCCTGAAACAGCGTCAGCTCAAAACCCTCGCTCAGCCGTGGGACGTACCGCTTGATCGTGATCTTCCCGAAGACCTGCTTGAGCTCGGCGTCGAGGCGACGCCGCATGTCTTCTGACCGGATAGTCAGAATCTCCTCCAAAGCACGCCGCACGGACTGCACCAGGTCAGACCGAGTTCGGGCCTTGTCGGCCAGCTCGTCAGTCACCTCGGCCCTGCTGCGGTCCGTGGTCCTCTGGGTGATCTCCTTCTGGACCTGCTCCAGCGACGTCTTGACGGAGCCGATGCGCTGCTGTTTGACGCCGATCCGCGAGTCGAGATCGATGTTCTTGGTCTCCAACTCCTGCACGCCCTCCATCCGGCTGCCCCGGAGCTGGCCGTCAAGCTCGGACTTCCGTTCTTCAAGGCGGGTCACACGGTCGCGTTCGGTCGTGATCCGCCGCAAGATCGCCTGAAGAGCCTCCTGCAGCTCCAAGCGAGCCCCCGCCATGGGTGCCATCTGGCCACTGAGCTGCTGCCATCCAGTCTCGACCGCTTGCAGCCCGGCGCGCTGCCGCCACTCCGTGACGTGCCTCCAGGGCTCGCCGGGCTCTTGCAGCGGTGTGCCGCAAATGCACTCCCTGTCGTCAAGGAGCTGATCAACGAACTCGCGCTTGAGTGGCGCCGGCAAGGCGCCACGCTGGTAGAGCGAACTGGCCGCGGCGGTCGTTGTCTTCACCAGGTCGTCGGTGAACGCCAGGAAGCCGCGTGAGGCGACGAGCGTGGCCCGCTCCAACGTTGCCACCTCCCTCGCTTTGCGCGCCTCGTCGAGTTCCTGGGTGACTTCATCGCGCTGCTTCTGGATCGGTGCCGCGGACGCGTGTTGGCGCAGGAGCTCCACGACGCTCTCGCGTTCCTCGCGGAGCGTTGCCAAGTCGCCCTCAAGAACCTTCAGCTCTTCGCGGCCGGTTGCTTCGGCCTCACGCAGATCGTCAATGGCGGTCTGGATGGCGCTGGCCTTCTCACCGCCGTGCTTCTTCAGATCGGCGGTCAGCCGTCGATCGACACGGGGTAGGTGCTCCAGAGCCCGCTCCACTTGCTTCAGATCGAGCAGCGCCTTGATGTCCTGCTGGACCTCACTGTAGGCACCCTTCTGCACAAGCTTCTCGATGCGCTCACCGTTGAAGAAGAAGAACCGACTGATGCCCTCCGGGAGGATGCTGTAGATCTTCTCCTGGGGTGCCTCCATGATCTCCGATGAGCCGTCAGCTGAGGTCCGCCAGAGCTGCACCTGAGGGCTGCATCGCTGCTGAGCGTCAGACTGCTTGCGCTGCTCGGCCCGTCGCAGCAGCCGGTAGTCGTGCCCCTCGTGGTCGAAAGCCAACTCGACGCACACCTCGGCGGTCGATCCCGTCGGCAGAGCGCGCCACACCGCATCAGTGATCATCTTGTCCGGCTCTTCGATGTCCTCCGTCATCGTGCCGTACAGGCCCCACATGAACGCGTTGAGAAACGTCGTCTTCCCCGCACCGTTGCCACCAAAGATCAAGGAGACGGACCGGATACCGTCAGAGCGAAGGTCGAACGTCTGCTCGCCACTGAACTGTCGGAAGTTCTTGAGCGTGATCGAATGAATCTTCACGGAAGGATCTCCTTCACAGCCGCCAGAAGATCTTCGGTCGGATCAGCGGCGCTCGCATGCAGGCGCGCGCGTTCGATCTCGAGGACCTTCTTGAGCAGCGCTCGCTCCTCGTTAGACAGTGCCTGAAGCACCTCCTGCTCAGTGCGATGAGCGGCTGCCACGTCGTCGTGCTCCTTCACTCCAGATGATGATCACTATTGTGATGTCAGAGGTGCATGAGTTGGTACTGCTCCTTCAGCGGGCGGAGCAACTCCAACGTCGCCTCGTAGTTCTCGGCCAGCTTGCCGAACTCGTTAGCCCGCTCCAACTCGCGGCTGAGGAGGCTTCGCTCGACTTCGAAGTTGATGGGCGTGCCAGCGGCCGGCACGGCGATGTAGTCCAGGATCTCCGCCATCGTCTTACCCTCGGCTCGCCGAAGGATCCGGCCTCGTCGCTGGATGAACTGCCGAGGATTACTGCTGCTCGCAAGGAGGTAGCCGATCCGCGCGTCGGGGATGTCGACGCCTTCGTCGAGACAGCGCATGGCAACGAGCACCCGAAGGTCGTTACCGGTGCCGAAGCGACGGAGGAGGATCCGCCGGTCTGGTCGAGGGGTCTCCGACACATATGAATGGGCAGCGAGGTGCAGTTCGTTGCCGACCAGGTCCATGACCTGTGCGATTTGGTTCGGCCCGGGTGGCTCGCCTGCTTCCGTTGGTTGATTGCCCTCGGCACAGTAAACGAGCTGAAACCACGACTCCCGCCGTTCACCGAGGTCATCACGCAGCTGATCGAGCTTGCCCTCGGCATGCCCGAGTACGCCGGCCCGACGGCGCAAGAGATACCCCATCGGCGAGTCGGGATCGTCGGCGCTGAGGCTGTCACCGGCGGCCAATCGCTTTGCGATCTGCGTCGTCAGCTCGATGTAGAGCTCGTTCTCCTGGTGCGTGAGCTCCACCAGACGTGGCGCGTACCGATACCGGCAGAGGGCGCCCATCTCGATCGCCTGTCCAAGACCCAGCTCGTAGACGACGGGTCCGAAGTAATCGACGAGGGCGTCGGTCCCCTCATCGTCGAACCATCGCTCGGGCGTCGCAGAAAGGGCCATCCGGTAGGTGGCGTTCTGCGGCAGCGCCAATCGATAGTTTGACGAACCCAGGTTGTGTGCTTCGTCCGCAATAACGAGCAGCGGTTGAGTGATCCGCGACAAGACGGCCTGGAACCGCTCGCCGGCGAACGACGCGTTGGTAGCGACCATCGCGACGACGGGCCGCTGGCCCAGGCGCGCTTCGGCGAGCTGGTCCTCGACGACAGGGAGCCAACGCTGACTTGATTCGTACACCGCCACTGGGCGTACGCCGAAACCCTCAACCTCGGTGATCCACTGGTCGACAAGGTGCTGCATGGGGGCGAGTACCAGGACGACCAGCGGCTGTTCGCGTTGACGGAGCACCTGCGCGAGCTGGCAGGCGGCGATCATGGAGGTCTTGGTCTTGCCAGTACCAGTTGCCATCTTGACGATGCCGCGGCCACGGTTCCCCAGCCACGCCTGGACAGCTTCGCGTTGGTAGCCGCGGACTCCCAGCCACTCCGGGATCGCCAGCTGCGCCGGTTCGCTCGTCCGAACACGCGGCGGATCGAGCGCGTCGTCGCGGCCGGGCAGGTCAACCTTTGGACGTCGGCCGCTCATCGAGACCAGTCGGTCTTTCGCCACCTCCGGGAACGGCTCGATGCGCAAGTTGGGGGTGCGGTCGTTCCAGAGATCCTCGAAGTCTGCCTCGATGCGGAGCGCTCGCTCACCGTCGCCATCAAGCCAGCCCCGGTAGACTTCGATGGACTCGAAGTTGGCCAGGAGGCCACCGAGCGTCTCATTGGCGCTACCGGTGAAGGCCACGAGGTCCCCGCCGCCGTCCCGGAGAACGCCGATCTTCTCGTGGTACAGCCCCACCCGACCGGCCTGCTCTATGAATGCCAGCTTGATGTCCAGCCGACCTTCGGCGATGAGCCGGCCCGTCGTCCCGAGACCTGTAAGCACCGCTTCGCGCTCCTCGCGCTCAAGCTCGCGCAGCGTTGCCCGCTCGATGACGGCTCGGACGTCGTATCCACGCTCAATGTCAACGATGTCGTCGGCGTTGAGGTGCGGGGATGCGATGAGGCGCATGGCGCCGCCCTGACGGGAGAAGGCCTCGATGCCGCGCGAGAACAACGCCAGGCTGGTCGAGGTGAAGTAGCCCACCGCTCGCGCGTAGGTGCGCGCCACGGTCAGGGTCGGCACATAGAACTCCTGGACGACATCCTGACGGTCGCTCCGATACCGACCAGTCAGGGAAAGGGATCGAAATCCCCGGGCTATCGGCTGCGCGCTCACAGCAGATCCATGATCTCGTCGATGTCAGCCGACACGGCGGGTCGCTCGACGCCACCATCTTCGAGTTGGCTCTTGGCGGTCAGGAGCAGGTCGGCTACGTCAGCGTCGCCACGCTCCCGATAGCCGCCGATGACGCTCGACGCGGGCGAGTCCTCGGGTAGGCCGATAGCTTGGGCCAGTAGCAGCCTCGGTTCGCGCGCGTCGTTTTCAAGCGCCCCGACAAGTCTCAGGGCGTCGGCCAAGGCCACACCTGTTGAGGGTGGGATGACTTCAACACCGAAGCCGTGGTCGTCACCCATGACCAAGAAGGCCTCGGTGTCGATGGCAACATCCTCTGCCATCAAGAACCGCCGAATGCTGCCGAAGCACGGCTGGTTGCCGTTCCAGTTAACCGACTGGGGACCGAGACCCGACTCAAGCATGAGCGTCTGACCAGGCTGCATCCCCAGCAGCCCGGCGATCGCCATCGGCGCCACGAACCCGCTACCGCGCAGATGCTCCTTTGTGATCTTCAGCCGATAGGCCCATCCGGAGGGCCGTCGGTACAGGCGCCTCGTTCGCGCGGGTGTCTTGCGCACGTTGCCGCCACCCGCGTCCATAGTGACGACGCCGCCCTTGATCCGAAACGGTGCGGCGCTCGCGTAGGCGACCACGCTGCTGGCGGTCACGCTGTACTTGCCGGTGATGCGGGCCACGAGATGGTCGACTTCGATGCGTCCGCCGCTCCGGGCAACCTCTTCCCGGACCAGCGCCCTCACTCCGGTGTAGGAGTCGAGCCCCCAGGATGCCAGTGCCCATTGATCTCGGTCGACTCGTTCGAACCGCTCGTCAACGCTCATCGCGTTCTTGAGCGAGCCGAGCGTCCGTTCCACCCCCATCCGATCCAAGATCTCCTGCGAGGAGATCGGTGAGCCGATAACGGACAGAATTGACGCCGCCCAGTCTCCGACCGACGACGTCCGGGTGAACACGTAGTCGCCGTGCAGCTGATACCCGCAGTACGTCAGCCAGTCCTTGAGGAAGGGCTCGGGGCTGTCATCGACCCGGTACGGATTCAACGCCTCAACATCATCGAGGCGCACCACGCCGTGTTCGTCAGCCGCTTCCTGAAGCCGGGTCAAAGTCAGAGCTTGTGCGCCGGCGATGGTCGGTGAGGCGCACCACTCATCCTCGATCTCGTAAGTGCCATCGAGGCGGTCGAGCACGCGCCAGGCCGGCTGGGCGGCAGCCTTCACCCGTTGAACGAGCGAGGGGAATCGGGCGATGAGGTCATCCAACGGAATCACGGTGCCGACCGCGTCCCGGACCGAGGAGGCGACCAGGCTGAGGGTGCTCAGCGGCTCCAGCAGGGTGTCGCCGGGTTCGAGGAAGTCGACCATGTTCGCGCGGGCTTTGCCCTCGATTTGGCGTATCCGCTCCCGGCTGACGCCCATTGACCGCCCGAGTTCGTCAAGGGTCTCCGGACGGTCTGCGAAAAACCGCCGCGCGAGGATCTCCTGGGCCCGTTCGTCGAGTGCACTGATCGACAGTTGCAGCAGTTCGGCGACGTCCAGGTCTGCCCGGTCATGATCGAGTACGTCGCGTGCGGTCACTAGCTCCAGGCGATGTCGAGCCTCAACGATCTGCGCCGGGGCATCGGTCGGGAGGTCGCCGCCGAGTAGCGTTGCGCTCGGCTGGCCGAGTGCAGCGAACCAGTTGGCGATCAGATGCAGGTCTCGGATGAGCCCAGCCTCGCGCGGCTCCTGGTCGTCTTCCACCACCGACGGCTGGCGGTGACGGCCGCGCTCGCGCTCGCGGATGGGCATAAGTACGGGAGCCGCCGACGCGGTCGCGGCGTCGGCGAGAGCGCGGAGGATCGAGTCCACGGTGCCAACGCCGACTTGGGGCCAGTCAAGGATGTCGCCGAGTTCCTCTCCCTGAAGGTCCCCCGCCAAGTAGTAGTTGCCGCGTTCAAGCACGTTGCGAGCTCGAGTGGCCATGGACAATCGGGCGT
>NZ_CDWTMG010000005.1:31884-59521 GCF_977945845.1 Frankia sp. CcMO1 | reverse complement strand
GGCGTGCGGGGCGGACGCCAGTGCGGGCGGCGCCGCCTCCGGGCGGGACCCCCACCCCGACGCGATGAACCGGCGGAACGCGGGGGACGACGGTCGCTGCCTGTGCTCCACCTGCCCGGCGGGGGGCTTCGGTCGCTCCGCCGGTGCGCCCTCGGTCCCGTCCCGGTGTTGCCCGTTCGTCATTCCGCCATCGTCTCACCGCCCCTCGGCCCGGGGTTAGCTCGCGTACGCGGGGTGTGTAAGCGTTTCCACGCCCGGATTCACCCCGCTATCGCGAGCTAACCCGGTGAGGTAGACCACGCGGGGCGGAGCTGACCGCGGGTCAGTTGCCGGGCACCATGGGGCCCCGGGGTCCGCAACTAGGAGGTCGTCCGCCGATGCAGTTCGGCCGCAGCTACGAGGAGTTCGAGGTCGGTGCCGTCTACAAGCACTGGCCCGGCAAGACGGTCACCGAGTACGACGACCACCTCTTCTGCCTCCTCACGATGAACCACCACCCGCTCCACCTCGACGCCCACTACGCGGAGGAGACGACGCAGTTCGGCAGGAACGTCGTCGTCGGCAACTACGTCTACTCGCTACTGCTCGGGATGTCCGTCCCCGATGTCTCGGGCAAGGCCATCGCCAACCTGGAGGTGGAGTCGCTGCGGCACGTCGCGCCGACGTTCCACGGCGACACGATCTACGGCGAGACCACGGTGCTCGACAAGTGGGAGTCCAAGTCGAAGGACGACCGCGGCGTCGTCCACGTCGAGACCATCGGCTACAACCAGCACGGAGCCGTCGTCTGCATCTTCCGGCGCAAGGTGATGGTGCCGAAGCAGTCGTACCTGGACGCGCGGGGCGGCGAGCAGCCGGGGCGGCCGGTGCCGGCGGAGCGGGTGGCCAAGGCATGACTCGAGAGAGGCCCAGCTCAGCGGGGTAGTGCGTCCCACTCGGTCAGCAGCGCGATCAGGCGCGGCGTCGTCGGTAGGGCCAGCAGCTCGTCGCGGGTGACCCAGGCCGCCGCCATCGCGTCGTCCCCGGCCACGAGGACGCCGCCCAGCAGCTCGCAGCGGTAGTCGCGGACGGTGACGACGCCCCGCGCGCCGGCCAGCTCGACGAAGCCGAGGAACGCGGTCGGGCGGACCCGTAGCCCGGTCTCTTCGGCGACCTCCCGGGCGACGGCGGTCGTGTCGTCCTCGCCGGGGTCGACGTGCCCGCCGGGCACCGACCACAGGCCGACGTGGGCCCCCCGGCCGCGCCGGACGACGAGCAGTCGCCCGGCGCCGTCGAAGACGACAGCACCGACACCGCGAAGCACAGGGGCCATTGTGCGCCGGGCAGGGCCCAGGCGCCCGAGTGTGCCCGGATCGAGGGAGCCGTGCGATGCTGCGCCCCAGGTGACGGCGGTATGGCGGATGGACCGGTGCGACGCGAGGGGCTGTGCAAAACCACAGCGGAGTGGTACATCTCGGCGGTATGACTCCCGCCGAAGACCGCGCATAGTGACCGGACCATGACGCAAGCGACCGCGCGGCGGCTTGACCAGCGGCGTCCGGCGCGGAACCGTCGTGGGGTGACCACCGTGCGGACATGTCCCCGCTGCGGTGACGCCGTCCGCCCTCCGGGCTTGTGGGCCAACTCGTGGACCTGCTCCCGTCACGGCGCCGTCGTCCCGGTGCATCCGACGATCGCGCCGACGCCGGAGGCCGTCCGGCGGGTGGCTCGGGAAGCCGCCGTCCCGGTCTGGTTGCCGTGGCCCCTTCCCGAGGGTTGGTTGATCTCCGGTCTGCGCTGGGCGGGCGACGATCGCGCCGGTCCGGTGGCCTGCGTGCTCGCCGTCTCCGGCCCGAACCCGCTGCCCGAGGCCGAGACCGAGCGGGTGGCGGACCTCCTGCTCGTCGCCGAACAGCCCGGCATCGGGCTGGCGGCGGGGCTGGCCGGGCTGTCGGACATCGACCCCGGCGCGCAGCTGCGCGAGATGGCCGACCGCGAGCCCGCCCACTTCAAGATCGACGCCGGCGGGCACGACACGCCGATGTGGTCGGTCGGCGTCGCGGACGGGGTGGGATTCGTCGGCGAGGCGTGGGGCGTCTGGCTGTGGCTGCTCGCCTGGCCGGCGTCCGCGGGTGCGGTCCTGCTCGCCCGGTTTCCCTTGATCGACCTACGGGACCCGGGGCACACCTTCGACCTGCCGTGTGGCGCGGTGACGCCACGATTGGGCTGAGCATGGTCACTCGCGTGGACACCCGGGTGGGCAGCCGGCTGGCCGCCCGCGGCGATCGGACGGGTGGCCGCGCGGAGGCTCCTCCGCCACTGATCGACACGCTCCGGCTGGAGCTGCGGCCGGTCGACGCCGCCGACGCCCAGACCGTACTCGCCGGCCGGGTGCCGCAGGGCCTCGAGCTCGCACCGGGTTACCCGTCGCGGTTCTCGCTCGACGTCCTCTCGCTGGCTGCCGCGGGCCCGTCAGCGCACGACGTCGGCCCGTTCTTCATCATCCGCCGCGCCGACCTGGCGCTGGTGGGGGAGATCGGCTGCCGGATCAACCAGCTCACCAAGACCGCGCACGTCGGCTACACGATCGCCGAGCCCTGCTGGAACCTCGGGTACGCGACCGAGGCGCTCCACGCGCTGCTCGGCTACCTGCTCGACGAGGTGGGGATCCCGCGCGTGGAGGCGGAGACGCTCGGCGACCACATCGCCAGCAGGCGCGTGATGGAGAAGTCCGGGATGCGCGTCTGTGGGCGGCGACGGGGCGGTGACGGCGGGCCGCCGGTCGAGCTGGTGCGGTACGAGGCGGTCTCCGGACTGTGGTCCCCGTCGCCGCGGCAGCTGAGCCGGCCGCGCAACGGCCGCAAGCACCGTGGTCGCCGGCTTCGGATAGATCCGGCCTGAGGCGGCCCCCGCGGCGTGCCGCGGACCGGGATGGCGTTCCCAGTTCCACTTCACGTTCCAGTTCCGCAAGGCGAGCGCGGGCCGCTCCACGGCGTGCCACGACGCCCAACCCGCGGCGAGGGACGTCGCGAGTGCCACCGCGAGGTACGGGACGACGCCCGCCTGGCCGAGGTGCAGCAGCGCGAGCACCTGCTGGATCGGGAACGCGTAGAGGTAGACGCCGTACGACAGGTCGTGCCGAGCGCCCACCCGGTGCAGCGGCCGCGGCAGGCGGACGGCGGCCCAGAGCACGACGTACGCGAACGCGGGCGCGCCCGCGACGTCCCAACCGCCGAACCGGAGGGTGACGAGGACGGCGATGCCCGCCACGGCGGCGATTCGGTCGGAGATCGGGAAGCCGTCCGGGCGCACCGCCGCAACGGCGCCGATCGCGAACATGAGCCCGAACCCGAACAGCGGCCCACCCCCGAGGCTGCCGAGCAGGGGGACGTCCGTGACGTCGGGCAGGAAGGTGCGTGCGCCCGCGAAGCGGTCGTTGTTCAGCCAGTCCAGGACGACCATGCCGTAGAGGACCCCGGCGAGGCCGACGACGGCTGTGGGCCGCCGCCGCGCGAGGCCCGCCGCCGCGAGCAGGCCCACGACGACGTAGCAGAACAGCTCGTAGCGCAGCGTCCAGAGCGAGCCGTTGAGGATGCTCGCGTCCTTGAGGCGGCCGTACGGCGTCGTCGTCAGCAGGTCGCCGATGCCCCACTGCCCCATCGCCGTGAACCAGTTGGCGGCGACGAACCGCAGCGGTCCGGGCCGGGTGGACGCGTAGCCGGCGAGCGTGTCCTCGCGGATCCACCACAGCGCGGGGCCGAGGACCAGGGTCATGAGCAGCAGGCAGACCCAGAACGCCGGGAGGATGCGCAGTGCCCGGTGCCAGGCGTAGCGGCCGAGGGACGCGCGCCGCGCGCTGCGGGTGACGAGCAGACCGGACAGGACGAAGAACCCGGCGACGGCGACCGCCCCCAGGTCGGTCTGTCCGCGGCTGAACGTCGTCAGCGGATCGGCGAGGCCGAGGCCGAGGGGCCAGGTGTGGGAGACGACGACCAGCAGGGCGAACGTGAGGCGGAGCGCGCCGATCGCGTTGGAGCGGGGGCGGAAGACGTCGGCGAGGACCGGGCTCGGGCGCCGTGCGGCAGCGAAACTCTGGCTACCCAAAGTGAACGCCACACCACGCATCGTAGATAGCGTCGGCTGGTGCATCCCTCCACAGCGGGTTTACCAGGCGTGTCGACCCCTCCAGAGGGACATACGCTGGCCGGGTGATCGACCTCCATGTTCACTCCACGGCGTCCGACGGCACCGACTCCCCGGCCGAGGTGATCGCGGCCGCGGCGACGGCGGGGCTCGGCGTCGTCGCGCTCACCGATCACGACACGTCCGAGGGGTGGGCGGAGGCCGGCGAGGCGGCGCGGCGGCTCGGGATCACGCTGGTGCCCGGCGCCGAGATCTCCTGTGAGTCGGACGGTATCGGCGTCCACATGCTGTCCTACCTCCACGACCCCACCCATCCGGCCC
Source organism: Frankia sp. CcMO1 (assembly GCF_977945845.1). NCBI lineage: Bacteria > Bacillati > Actinomycetota > Actinomycetes > Frankiales > Frankiaceae > Frankia > Frankia sp. CcMO1. The sequence continues at coordinate 55,078 of NZ_CDWTMG010000005.1, read as the reverse complement.
TGCTCGCCGACCTCGGGCGTACCCGGGACGACCGGCTGCGGCGCGCGCAGCGCATGGTCGAGCGGATCTCGGCGGATCTCGACCTGTCGTGGGAGGACGTCCTGGAGCAGGTGCGGGACGGCGCCACCGTCGGCCGCCCGCACATCGCGGACGCCATGGTCGCGCGCGGGCTGGTGGGCTCGCGCGACGAGGCGTTCGCGACGGTCCTGCACTCCGGCTCGCCCTACTACCTGCGGCACTACGCACCGGACGCCGAGCGCACGGTCCGTGCGATCCGGGCCGCGGGCGGCGTCCCCGTGATGGCGCATCCGCTCGCCGGGCGGCGGGGACGGATCGTGCCGCCGGAGACGATCGAGGGCCTGGCGGCCGCCGGCATGGCCGGGCTCGAGGTCGACCACCGCGACCACGACGACGCCGACCGCCGGTTCCTGCGCGCGCTCGCCGCCGACCTGGATCTGCTGGTCACCGGGTCCAGCGACTACCACGGCACCGGCAAGGTCAACGTGATCGGCGAGTTCACGACCTCACCGGACGTCCTGGAGGCGATCACCGCGCAGGCAACGGGCGGAACCTCCAACGGCTCTTTTGACAAGGAATAACGTGTCAAAAGAACCTCGAGTCCGGGGGTAGGGGGAGGATGGGTTCGTGGCGCCACACGTTCAGGAGGAGCTGGCCGGGATGCCGGTCAGGCTCTACCCGTGTACGCCCACGCGACTGACCACCTGGCTCGACTGCCCGCGCCGCTACCGGTTCACGTACCTCGACCGTCCTTCCCCGCCGAAGGGGCCGCCCTGGGCGCACAACAGCGTCGGCGCCGCCGTCCACTCGGCCCTGGCGGACTGGTGGACCCTGCCACCCGGCGAGCGGACGCCGTCGAGCGGCGCTCGCGGCGTCGAGCGGCGGTGGCTGACCGACGGGTTCCGCGACCCCGCCCAGTCGGCGGCGGTGCGGGCGCGGGCGGTCACCTGGGTGACGGAGTACCTGGCGGGCGTGGACCCGCGGGCCGAGCCGGTGGGCGTGGAGCGCACGGTCGGGACGCCGACCCGGACCCTCGTGCTCTCCGGCCGCGTCGACCGCATCGACGACCGGCCGGCGGGCCTGGTGATCGTCGACTACAAGACCGGGCGGTACGTCCCGGGCCCGGACGACGCCCGGTCCAGCCTGGCGCTGGCTGTGTACGCCGTGGCCGCCGCGCGTACGCTCCGGCGCCCCTGCCACCGGGTCGAGTTGCACCACCTGCCGAGCGGGACGGTCGCCGCCGCGGACCACACCCCTGCCGGTCTGGAGCGCAAGGTGGCCGAGGCGGAGTCGATCGCGGCCGACGCCTCCCGTGCCGACGCGGCGTTCGCGCGCGGGGAGACCGGCGACGGCGCCTTCCCGCCCCTGACGTCGCGGACGTGCTCCTGGTGCGACTTCCGGCAGCACTGCCCCGAGGGACGCCGGGCGGCCCCCGACGTCGAACCCTGGGCCGGCCTGGCCACCACCTGAGCCGGGGCGCTCACGCGTGGGTGGGGCGCTCGTGCTCCGCGTGGGCGGCGCGCTCGAACTGGAACGTCGAGTGCTCGACGTCGAAGTGGCCGGCCAGGCAGCCCTGGAGGTCGTCGAGCATGCCCGCGAGGTGGCCGTCGTAGAAGCAGCCGTCGTCGACGACGACGTGCGCGCTGAGCACGGGTAGGCCCGAGGCGACCGTCGACGCGTGCAGGTCGTGCACCGACCGCACGTGCGGCACGGCCAGCAGGTGGGCGCGCACCTGTGCCAGGTCGACGTCCTTGGGCGTGGACTCCAGGAGGACGTCGACGGTCTCGCGCAGCAGGCGCCAGGTGCGGGGGAGGATCAGGCTGCCGATCACGAGTGAGGCGACGGCGTCCGCGCGGGTCCACTCGCTCAGCCAGATCACGGCCGCCGCGACCAGGACGGCGACCGACCCGAGAGCGTCGTTCACCACCTCGAGGAACGCGGCCCGCGTGTTGAGGTTGTCCCCGCGCGCCCGGAGCAGCAGCGCGATCGAGACGGCGTTCCCGGCGAGCCCCACCAGTCCGAAGGCGACCATGGTCCCGGAGGCGACGTCGCCGGGCTCGGCCAGCCGCCGCACCGCTTCGACGATCACGTAGACGCCGACGGCGAGCAGCACCGCGGCCTGCGCCGCGGCCGCCAGCACCTCCGCCCGCCGGTAGCCCCAGGTGCGCTCGTCGGTCGGCGGGCGGCCGGCCAGGATCGCCGCGACGAGCGCCAGCGACAGCCCGGCGGCGTCCGTGAGCATGTGCGCGGCGTCGGCCAGCAGCGCGAGGCTGCCCGAGATCAGCCCACCGGCGACCTCGATCAGCAGGACCGCCGTCGTCACACCGAGTACGGCGCCCAAGCGTCCCCGGTGCACGTGGGCGGCGCCGTGGGAGTGACCGTGGTCGCCGTCCATACGATCCACGGTACCGACCGGTGAGTTCCGCCCAACCGGCCCGGCGCGCTTGACCTGGGCACCGACGATCCGCCGGGCGTGCGGACGGCGTCGAAGCAACCCCTAGGCGTCGATCATGCAATGATCGACGCTCGAGTGGGTCGTGCGGCGGTGGGCCCCGTCCGGGTCCACGTTGATCGCGGCGGGGGCGGGGCGTGTCAGTAGCGGTAGCCCGCCACGGTCTCCGCCGGGTGGATCTCGTCCTCCCGGTGGCGGCCCGGTGCGCCGGACAGGGCGATCCCGAGGCCGAGCATGACGACGCCGAGCAGCAGGTGCAGGGCGTTGTCCTCGTAGTTGACGGGGACGATGTTGAGCTGGCTCTCCGGGTCGACCAGCGCGCCGTACACCGTGAGCAGCAGGTACACGAACCCGCCGGTGATCAGGAAGGCGCGCGAGGCGGCGGCGGTACGGGACGCCACCAGCCCCCCGAGGCCGAACAGGATGTGGACGACGTTGTGCAGCACGCTGGTCGCGAAGACGCCGAGCAGCAGGGCCTCCGACTTGTGTCCGGCCATGGTCAGGTGGTCCGCGCCCTCGGTGACCGCGGGGACGAACCCGAGGCCGCCCACGAGCAGGAACGTCGTGCCGACCAGGCCGGTGATGGCGCGAACGGGGTTCCGTCTCATGGCCACTCCTCTCCCACTGTGATGTGGTAATAGGAGGTTCGGTGCCCGAGCCGATTCGGATTTGTCGTGCGCTACCTTCTCGTGGCAACGCCCGCCACGGTTGAGCGCGAACGCGGTCAAACCAGCGCAGACCGGTGGTCGCGCCGGAGCAGAATCTCAATCCGTCCTGCCCAGCCCTTCCCAAGCATGCGTCCGACTTGTTACTGATCTCCTGTTGGCTCGGGGTCACACCGCGTACTCACGGGTAGCTAAACCGTGCTCCAATGGGGTCGGATAGGGATGACGGGGGTAAATGGGAAAGGGTTGCAATGCCGACGCCGCTTCCGGGTGGATCCTTTGCCGAGCGTTCCCAGCTGGAGGCTCTGCGCCGGGACGTCGGGGTCGAGGTCCTGTCCGAGATCGGTCGCGGCGCGCACGCCGTCGTCTACCGGGTCCGCCATCCCAGCGGTGAGTACGCCCTCAAGGTCTTCCTGAGCTCGGGCCTCGACGACGCCCAGCAGCTCGCGTTCCGGCGCGAGGCCGCCTTGCTGACGACCGTGAACCACCCCGCCGTCGCGAGGGTGCACGAGGTCGGTGTCGCGAACGGCCGGCCGTACCTGCTGATGGATCTGGTCAACGGGCAGCGGCTGAGCAGGCTCCTGCGGTCGGGCCGCCTGAGCGAGGGGCGCGTGATCGCCCTGGGGATCGGCGTGGCGGATGCGCTCGCGGCCGCCCACCGCGCGGGTCTGGTCCACCGCGACGTCAAACCGGACAACATCGTCATCGGTGCCGACGGGTCCGCCAACCTGGTGGACTTCGGCCTCGCGATGCGCGTCGACGACACGCTGGACGGCCTGACGGCGGGCACGCTGGCCTATGGCGCGCCGGAGCAGTCCGGCGTCCTGCGCCGGCCCGTGGACGGCAGGGCCGACCTGTACTCGCTCGGCGTGGTCCTCTTCGAGTGCGCCACCGGTGGCGTCCCGTTCACGGCGACCGATGTCGGCGAGCTGCTGCGCCTGCACGCCGTCCAGCCCGCGCCGGACGCCCGCAGCCTCCGGGCCGATCTGTCGCCGGGGCTCGCGGCGGCCCTGAACAGGTTGCTGGCCAAGGACCCGGACGACCGCTTCCAGAGCGCCGTCGCCCTGGCCGCCGCGCTGCGCCGGCTGGCCGCCGTCGAGGACGGCGCCGCGCCCGGAGCCGACGTCGCCCTCGCGGATCCCGGCGAAGACCCCCTGCAAGGGCGCCGCGACACGCCCATGGTCGGCCGGGAGGACGAGCTGGCCACCCTGCGGAACAGGTGGGAGAAGGCGCGTCACGGCGTGGGTGGCGTCGCCCTGATCCTCGCGCCGGCCGGCGGCGGGAAGACCCGGCTGGCGCAGGAGCTCACGGCCGAGGCCGCACGCGCCGGGTACGCCGTGTTCAGCGGCAAGGCGACACGTGACGACGGCTCCCCGCTGGCCGCTCTGCGGATCGCGGTCGACGACCACGTGCGCGCGCTGCGGCGCCGGCCCGCGACGGACGACGCCGCCGTCACCGCGCGGCAGCGGCTGCTCGCAGCCGCCGGTGCCGCGCCCTCGGTCATCAGGAACCTCTCGCCGGAGCTGGCTGCGCTGCTGCCGGCGCACGACCACGAGGGAAACCTGCGGCACGAGCAGTTCGCCGCGGCGGTCGCCGGCTTCTTCGGCGACCTCTCACGCCTGTCCGGCGGCGTCGTGCTGCACCTGGACGACGTCCAGTGGCTGGACGACGTCACCCGCCGCGTGCTGCAGCGCATGGCGTCCGACGTCGTCAGCTCGCCGTTGCTGATCGTCGCGACGGCGCGCGACGACGAGGCGAGCCGGGCGGCCGTGTCGGCTTTCCGGTCGGCCACCGGGGCGCTCCTCGACACCGAGCTCACCCTGTCGTCGCTCGACGGCGGCGCGGTCGCCGAACTCGTCGCCGCCCTGAGCGGGGGCATGACGATCGACCGGGTGACGGCGTCCCGGCTCGCCGCCCGCAGCGCGGGGAACCCCTTCACCTTCCTGGCGTATCTCGACGCGATCACGGACGCGGGACTGCTGGAGCCGAGGTGGGGGACCTGGCGGATCGATGCCGACCGGCTCGACCACCTGGACCTGTCGGGCGACGTCGCGGACCTGATCCTCGGGCGAGTCGACGCGCTCGAGGCGGAAGCGCGCAGCGTGCTGGGCGTCGGCGCCGTGATCGGGTCCCGGTTCGAGCCCGACCTGGTGGCGGAGCTGACCGGCGTCCCCCGCGAGCGGGTGTCCGCGATCCTGGACGAGGCGTCGTGGCAGCACCTGGTCGAGCGTCGCCGGGACGGGCAGTACGCGTTCCTGCACGACCGGATCCACGAGGCGCTGCTCGGCCAGTTCGACGCCGCGGGCCTGCGGGTCCTGCACGACCGGGTCGCCGACGTCCTCGAAGCCCGCGGCGCCGCGGCGGAGGGGGACCCGGACCCGCCGGTCGTCTACGCGCTCGCGCACCACCGGCTGCGGGGCGAGGTCGAGCGCGATCCCGCACGCATCTTCGAGGTCGGCTGGGCAGCGGGTCGCCTGGCGCTGGCCGACCACGCTCCCGGGGAGGCGCTCTCCTACTTGGAGCACGCGGCCGCGGCCGCGCACGCGGCGGGAATCGGGATGAGCGCCGCCTTCCTGCACGCGCTGGGGGTCGCCTACCACCAGGTGGGCCGGTTCGAGGACGCCATCGAGACGCTGAACCGGGCGCTGGCCACGTCGGACGACTCGTTCGAACGGGCGACGATTCTCTACGCGATCGTCCGGGTCCACGACAACACCTGGAACATGGCCGAGGAGGGCGAGGCCATCGACCGGGCACTCGCGGAGCTGGGCTACGCGATCCCGAAGAACCTGGCCGTGCTGGCGGTGACGAGCCTGTGGTGGTTCTTCGTCGGGATCCTGATCCTGGTCACCCGGATCGGCTACGGCCGGCTCACCGGCCGCGAGCGCGAGACGTTCCGCCTGCTGGTCCAGCTCAACGAGGCGTTCATGGTCGCCTACGTCCGCGGCATGCACCCCGAGCGAACCATGATGCTGGGCCTGCGCTCGATGTACCTGGGCAGCCGGCTGGGCCCGTCCGCAGAGCTGGTGACCAGCCGGGCCGGGCTCGGGTACATCGCGATGGTGGCCGGGCTGCGCCGCCTCAGCGAGCGGATCCACCGTTCCGCGCTGGCGGGGGCCGAGGCGCTCGGCGACCCGCAGGTGCTCGCCCAGGTCGGCTGGGAACAGGCCCTGGCCAAGCACCTGACGGGCGCGGACGCCGGCGAGAGCCTCGAGCGGGTCGGGCGGGAACAGGGCCGCTGGCTCGACACCGGGCACTACCTGGACTGCTTCCACGTCCTGGCCTGGGACCGGATCCTGCACGGTGACACCGTGCGAGCGGAGCAGGCGTTCCGCACCCGCCGCCAGGCAGCGGTCGCCACCGGGCAGTCGGGGCGCCTGGAGTGGCGGCCCTTCGACGTCGCGCTTCCCGCGATGCGAGGCCAGGCGGCCGAGGCCGCGTCGTTGCTGCAGCGGTTCCTCGCGGTGCCCGACATGCCGAATTGGGAGCGGATCGACGTCCTCGTCGCCATCCTGCACTTCGCGCTCGAGCAGGGGGACGTCGGACCCGTGTTCGACGACGCCGCCGCCGAGTTCGAGGCGATGGGCGTGCAGCCGTTCCAGCTGCTGCAGGCGCACCAGGCGATCTACGTGTACCTGGCCCACGGCCGCCTGGAGCAGTGCCGGACGGCGTCCCCCTCGGAACGCCGGGCGCGGGTGCGTGCCGCGCGGCGAGCCGTGCGCAAGCTGCGGCGGGTGGCCCGGCGGCCGCTGATCGCCGCCCACTACCGGGTGGTGGCGGCGTCCCTGGCGGAGGTTCGCGGAAAGCCCGCGGACGCACTGGCGAAGCTGGCGACGGCGGAACCGGTGCTCCGCGCGGTCGACGCGCCGATGGTGGCGTTCGAGGCCGCGTGCGTGCGTGCCCGGGCGTTGCGGCGGCTGGGCGTCGAGGGCGAGACGGCCCGGCAGGTGGCCTACGCGCTGGCCACCGCGCAGCACCACGAGTGGGCGGGCCGGGTGCGGTGGCTGTACGGCGAATTCGAGAACTACGTCGACGAGGCCACCCTGAGCTCGGGGGCGGGACCGAGCCCTCGCGGGCGGCTCGGCGCGGGCGTCGCCGCGGCCGGCGTGTACCGGCAGCGGCTCGCCGCGCTGCAGCAGGTGAGCCATGCGGCGTCCCGGGTCCTCGACCCGGACGAGCTGGGCCGGATCGCGCTCGACGAGACCATCGGCATCGTGGGCGCCGAACGCGCCTTCCTGTTCCTCGTCGACCAGACCGGCCGGCTGGTGCCACAACTCGGGCGGGATGCCGCGGGGAACGATCTGAGCGAGCCCACCGCGTACAGCGTCACGCTGGTCGAGCGATCGCACCGGACGCACGAGCCGCTGGTGGTCACGGGCTCGGACGAGGGGGAGGCGCTCGGCTCGCGCAGCATGCTGCAGCACGGGTTGCGTAGCATCATGGTCGTGCCGGTGCGGCTGGAGAACCGCAGCCTCGGCGTCATGTACCTGGACAGCCGGATCGCGAAGGGCATCTTCACGCCGGACGACGTGGGTGTGCTGACGGCGATCACGAGCCACGTCGCGGCGGTGCTGGAGACGGCCCGGATGGCGCGGCTCGAGGCGGGCATGGCGGCCGCCCAGCGCAAGCGGGAGCTCGCCGAGCTGCTGCGCCAGACGATGACCGAGCTGAGCGGAATCCTCGATCCCGACGTCGTGCTGGCCCGCCTGGCGGCGGCGGCGCACCGCACCTTCGGGGGTTGCGGGGCCTGGCTGCTGACGGGAGGGCCGCTGGCGGCCGACGTGACGGTGCTGGACGGCCGGGTGGGTCCGGGCGGGGTGGATTCGGCTCCCGTGGTCAGGCGGGTCGCGATGACGGCCGACCTCGAGCTCCTGCTGGACACGCCACGCCCCACCGTCCACGACGCGGGTGGCGACTGGGCCGCCGACGTCGCGACGGTGACCGGGATCGCCGAGGCGCCGGCGAGCTGGCTGGTGGTCCCGCTCCGCGTGCGCCAGCGCCGCCTGGGTGCGCTGGTGCTCGGGTCGGACGAGCCGGACGCCTACGACGACGCCGAGGTCGAGGTGGCCGCGGCGATGACCGAACAGGGAATGATCGCGTACGACAACGCCCAGCTGTTCGCGCGGACGCGCTACCTGGCGACGGTGGACGACCTCACGCAGCTCGCCAACCGCCGTCACGTGCTCGACGCCGCCAGCCGGGAACTGGCCAGGGCGCGCCGGTACGGCGAGCCGCTGAGCGTCGTCATGATCGATATCGATCACTTCAAGCGGATCAACGACGCCTACGGCCACCAGGCGGGCGACGAGGTGATCCGCGCGGTGGCGGAACGGATCCGGCGGTACAGCCGGCTCGGCGACATGGCCGGCCGCTACGGCGGCGAGGAGTTCGTCCTGCTCGTGCCGGAGGACGTCCGGTCCGCCTCCTCGATCGCCGAGCGGTTGCGCGTCGAGCTGGCGGAGACGCCGATCGCGACGGCTTCCGGTCCGGTCCGCGTGACCATCAGCGCGGGCGTCGCGTTCCTGATCGAGAGCGACGCGACGCCGCAGACGCTGCTGGCACGCGCCGACAACTGCCTCTACCGGGCGAAGAACACCGGCCGGAACCGGGTCGCCGTCCAGGACGCCGCCGCCTGAGTAGACCTGAGTAGACCTGAGTAGACCTGAGTAGGAGGTCCCCCGGCCGACCCGGGTTTCCGGGTTTCCGGGTTTCCGGGTGGCAATGCCTACGAGGTGCCGGTCGCGGCGGCGACCGCGAGCTTGTCGACGAGGTCGTTCATCTCGTCGCCGGAGTGCCCCTTGACCCACCGGAACGAGATGTCGCCGCGCTCCCGGACGGCGGTGATCAGCGGCTCCCACAGGTCGCGGTTCGCGACGGGTTTCTTCGCGCTGTTCACCCAGCCACGGGACAGCCAGCCGCGCCACCACCCGTCACGGAAGCAGTTGACGACGTAGGTCGAGTCGCTGACGACCACGAGCGGACCGTCGAGGCTCGTCACCGCCTCGAGCGCGGCCTGGATCTCCATCCGCTGGTTGGTGGTGGCCGCCGCCGCACCGAAGCCCTGCCGGCCGTCCCGCGTGGCCCACGCCCAGCCGCCGGGACCGGGATTGCCAGAGCACGCGCCGTCCGTCCAGACCTCCAGTGCGCCGGCGGCGGCCGGCATCGGTTCCGGCCGGTCCCGGGCGGGGGCCGCCGGTTCCGGCAACTGATCCTTGCCGTGGCCCGCGCACGTGAGGTGCGCCCAGCGCGTCCCCACCTTGGCGATCTCGGTCCCCGGGCTGATCGACGAGGCGCAGACCCCGCAGGTTGTCGCGTACTTGGCGGTGAGAGGCACGGACCGCAGCCTACGGAGCCGACTTGGATGGTCGGCGCGCGGACCGGCCGCCGTCGGAAGGGTGACGCCGACGTCCGCGTCCACGTCGGCGCACCGGTAACCGCGGTCGGCCCCGGCGTCCAGGTCCGGCATGTCATGGCCTGTCGCAACCCGACTCAGCAAAAGTGTCCTGAAAACGGTTGCGACAGCGTTGTCGGCAGACTTTCGCCGTGTGGGGTTGCGACCGCCGCGAGTCGTCCTTCGGCTCCGGCGTGAGAATCGACCACGGGGTACACGGCGCAGGGTCACCGCAGCGGCCCGAAGAAGGCCTGGAGGTCCGCCGCGAGGTCGCCGGGAGCCTCCATCGCCGGGAAGTGCTTGCCGCGGCTGAACTCGCTCCAGTGCGTGCCGTCCGGCACGGGTACCAGTCTCCGCACCGTCTCGTCGGCGCCGAAGACCGCGACGCCCTGGGGCACGGAAGCCGGCATCCCCCAGTCCGACGAGTGCGCCTGCTCGTACAGGGTGTGTGCGGCGGAGGCGCCGGAGCGGGTGAACCAGTAGAGACTCACGGTGGTGAGGAGCTGGTCACGGTCGACCGGCAGGTCGGTCCATTCGTGGACCTTCTCGGCGATCCAGGCGAGCTGCAGCAGCGGCGAGTCGACCAGCCCGTACCCGATCGTCTGCGGCCGAGTGTTCTGGATCGCCAGGTACCCCGACCCCTCCTTCCTGAACGCGTCCATGCGGTCCAGGATCAGCTTGTCGACCGGGTCATCCGCGTCGAGCCGGTCGGCCATCCCGGGCAGGAAGGTGGCGACGTTCGCGGCGGTCAGCGGGTCGGTCACCACGTGGACGCCGGTCACGTGGTCGCCGTCGAGGGAGGCCACCAGCCCGGACACACCGCCACCGACGTCGCCGCCGTGCACGCCGTACCGCTCGTAGCCGAGCCGGCGCATCAGCTCGAACCAGGCGCGCGACGTGCGGCCCATCGTCCAGCCGGTCGCGCCGAGCGGCGTCGAGAAGGCGTATCCCGGCAGGGACGGCGCGACGACGTGGAACGCCTGGCCGGTGGCGGGATTGACCAGGGGCTCGATCAGGTGCAGGAACTCGGCGACCGAACTCGGGAAGCCGTGCGTGATCAGCAGGGGTTTCGCGTCGGGCCGGTCGGACCGGACGTGCAGGAAGTGGATGCGCTGGCCGTCGATCTCGGTGACGAACTGCGCGAATTCGCCCAGCCGTGCCTCCTGCGCGCGCCAGTCGTACCCGGTGCGCCAGTATTCGGCGAGCTCCCTCAGATGGTCCACGGGGACGCCGCGGCTCCAGCCCACGCCGGGGAGTTCGTCCGGCCAGCGGGCGCCGGCGAGCCGGGCGTGCAGATCCTCGACGTCGGCCTGGGGGATATCGATGCGGAACGGGTGGATGCGGTCGCTCATCGCGCTTCTCCCTTCGGGCCGGACGAGCCGCCCGGCCAGGTGTTCTGTGCTGACGTGACCGACGCTATGAACAATTGAGGAAGGGATCGTTCCTAGTTCTCGGGCAGAATCTGGAACATGTCGGAGACCTCAGCTCGGTTGCTGCGCCTGCTGTCCCTGTTGCAGGGTCGGCGCGACTGGACAGGCACCGACCTGGCCGCCCGGCTCGGTGTCACCACGCGCACCATTCGCAAGGACGTGGACCGGTTGCGCGTCCTTGGATATCCGGTCGATGCGCGGCCCGGGGTGGCCGGCGGGTACCGGCTCGGAGCCGGCGGCACCCTGCCGCCCCTGCTGCTCGACGACGACGAGGCGGTGGCGGTCGCGGTCGGGCTGCGCACCGCGGCGAGCGGTTCCGTCGCGGGGATCGAGGAGACGTCGGTCCGCGCGCTGGCCAAGCTGCACCAGGTGCTTCCCTCGCGCCTGCGTCACCGGATCAGCGCCTTCCAGTCGTCCACGCTGCAGACGCCGTCGCCCGGGCCCCGGGTGGATCCCGACGTCCTGACGGTCATCGCGGGCGCCTGCCGGGACCACGAGCGGCTCCGGTTCGACTACCGGACGCACTCCGGGGTGGCCACCCGGCGCGACGTGGAGCCGTACCGCCTGGTGAACGACCGCAGCCGCTGGTACCTGGTCGCGTGGGACCCCGACCGCGCCGGCTGGCGCACGTTCCGGGTCGACCGGATCGACCCGCGGACGCCGACCGGTCCGCGGTTCGCCCCCCGGGAGCTGCCGCCCGATGAGGAGATCACGGCCCGGGTGACGCGCGGCGTCGGGGAGGCGACCTGGCGGTACCGGGCGCGGGTGATCGTGCACGCGCCCGCGGCGCACGTGCGTGACCGGCTGCCGATCCCGGCCGAGGTGGAGTCGCTCGGCGAGGACCGGTGCGCGTTCGAGCCGGGCTCGGACCATCCGGAGTTGCTCGCCCTCTACCTTGGACTGCTTGGCGCCGACTTCACGGTCGTCGACTCGCCCGAACTGGTCGATGCCCTGGACGCGGTGGGTCGCCGGTACCGGCGCGCGGTCGCCGCGAGCCGGAACGACGCGGACCGGGGCGAGGCGGGGCGGCGCGAGGCGGGGCCAGACGCGTGAACGCCGCGATCTCTACCGGCCGGGAGGATCTCGCACGGCAATGCCTCCCCTCGGCGGACGACCGCGTTCCCCGCACTGGCAGCGTGTTTCACATGCAGCCGAGCCAGAAGATCGCCGGCCTCGTCGTGGCGCTCGTATCGATCGCGCTGGCGTTGAGCGCCGCGTTTGACCGGTGAGGCGTCATGCTTGCCTCAGGGCGCCGGTGCAGGCGCCCGCCGGGAGGAGGACCCTGTGGCCAGGGCGAAGGTCAATGTCACCCTCGATGCCGATCTGGTCATCGAGGTGATGGTGCTGTCGGGCATCCGCAACGCGCAGGACGCCATCGAGGCCGTCGTCCGCGACTACGTGGCGCATGGGCAGCGCACGGAGGCCCGCACCGGAACCACGGCGCTGGAGCGAGCCGGGGACGAGCCGAACAGGTGGGGCCCGGAACGGCAGTAGCGGTCGGTCACTCTCCGGGCGGCGGACGGCGGAAGCTCTCGGGAAATGCGACGAGTCGCCGGATGCCCGTCCCCTTGGCGAGGATGTGGACCCGGAGGGGCGACGCCGCCCGGTACACGGCCAGGAAGTCGTTCCAGACGGGAGTGCTCGCGGGGGAGTCGAGGTACGTCGCGCTTTCGATGCCGTGGAAGGCCTGGAAGTCCACCTTCTGGCGCGCCATGAGCGCCAGCACGTGGTCGTCCAGGATGGTGATCCAATTGGTGATCCCATGATCCAGTGAGTACCTGACCAGGCCGTGGTAGAGAGCCGTGCTGACCAGTGCTCCGGTGAGGCGGGCGTCTTTCGACCGGTAGCCGTCGACGATGCCGAGGGTGGCGATGTCGAGGACGCCGTGCTTGTCGAGTTTCAGCCCGGTGTCCTCGAGAACCTGTTCGGCGGAGCGGCCGCCCCAGGGCTGCCTTTCCAGGTCGTTCAGGCTCTTGAAGCCGGCTTCGGAGTGACGGATCAGCCGTATGAAGCCGGCGATCCGATGGTGCCTGCCGTCGACGACGACCAGGAACTCGCTGGCCTGCCGGTACGGCCCGTACTCCTGCTCCATGAGCTCGGGGCCGTTGCCGAAAGCGCGCATGAACACGCGGTTCTCCACGGCGAGGGCGCTGTCGAATTCCGGATCGTCTGGGAGGACGTGCCGGAGCGCGAACCGTCTCATCAGAACGATCCGTAGTCGACTCGATGCGCCCTGAGCGCGGCCCGCGTGAACTCGACGGCGTCCTCGACCTCGAAGGCCTTGCAGGTGTAGATGTCCACGCTGAAGAACAGCCGCGGCCACTCCCAGGCGTAGAAATGCGCCCCCGACGATTCCCAGTGGATCCAGCCGGCCCAGCCGAACCGATCGGAACGATGCGTGATCGGTTCGAGGAGGGTTTTCATCTCCAGGACGTCCGACAGGGCCGAGAGGTAATGCCTGATCTCGTCGTCGGAGATGGGGTGCGCGACCGTGCCCTCGATGACCAGGCGCTGCCGATAGATGTCGGGTGCAAGATCTTTCATCGTTCCGTGATCCCCGCCGTCCAGTGGTTCGACCGTCCGCTGGGATCACGGTGCTCCGCCGGGATTGAATCTCGATGTCATCTCAATGGAATAGCGACGATCCGGAGGAGCGCGGCCGCCGCGCAGCCCCGGACACCGCTTCGCCACGAGAGCGGTCTTGTTGCCCCGCAATGTGTTTCAGTCGAGAACTGCTGCGCTCATCCCGACGGTGCCGGACTGGCTGTCGGTGAGCTCCACGACGAGCGTGTCGCCGGATCCCGTGGCGGCAGGGATCCGGAGGGTGACCTGCGACCCTCCGGTCCCCGGGACGGCCACCCGTGCGGCCTGTTTCCCGCTCGACGAGAACCGCGCCGTGAGCACCGCCCTGCCGTCGTACGCGCCGAGATACAGGCGGAGGATGTGCGACCGCTCATCCGTCGGAACGTTCAGCCGGATGGTGCCGCCCCTGGAGGTGAGCCAGGTCCACGCCCCCTGCCTGTCCTGCTCGGGGATCCCGCCGGCCCAGTTCACGACGTACGGCCCGCCCGTTACGGCCGGGGTCCCCGACACGACCTGAGGCGCGCTGATGACGGGCGTCGACTGCTTGCGCCGGACGGGAGTCCCGTCCTCGCGGGCCCCGACCACGACCCAGTCGCGGTCGCCGTCCGGGCCCAGGGTCAGGCCGCCACCCCACGGCCAGGCGCTGATCGAGGCGGGCACGGCAGCCGGTGCTCGGGTCGGGTTCGGGCGGGGCGGCGTCGTCGGCGGATTGGCGGACCGGGTCGGGCCGGGGGCCGCCTTGTGCGTCGGAGCCGTCGCCGGTGAGCTCGTTGCGGCGGCGGTGGTCGCCGTGCCGGTGACCGTGGGCGCGACGTCGGTCTTCCTGACGGGTGAGTCCGCTGCCGGTGTCGTGTACTCGGGATCCACGACACCGCTGCTGTGCTCCACGCTGCTGACCGCGAACACCACGGATGCGGCGACGGCGGCGACGGCACCGGCCTTCGCCGCGTCACCCCACCCGAGTCGCCGCGGTTCCGGCATCAGGTCCGGCTCGTCCAGCGCGCCCTGGATCCTGCGGTACATCGCGTCACGGTCCGGCTCGCGGCTAGCCGCCTCCGCCCGGAGGAGCCGGGCGATCCTCGCCCGGCTCGGTGGTGTCCCGGCGGGGCGCCGCCTCGTCACGTCGCCCACTCGTTCTCCTCCGCCGTCGTCAGGAGCCGTTGGAGTTGGGCCATGCCCTTGGAGGTCTGGCTCTCCACGGTGCCGACCGAGACCGCCAGGACGGCCGCGACCTCCTGATCGGACAGGTCGAAGGCATGCCGCAGGACGACGCACGCCCGGCGCCGGACCGGCAGTTGGAGCAACGCCGTGCGGACGACGGCGGCGGCGGCGCCGTCCGGACCCGGCGAATCGTCACCCGCGTCCCGGTGGAACAGCGCCATCCGGCGCCGTTCCCTTGCCAGCCGCCGGACCCGGGACGCCGCCATGTTGACCATCACGCGGCGCACGTAGGCGAACGGGTCGTCGCGGCTGCGGACGCGCTGCCACTGCCGCCAGGTAGCCAGCAGCACTTCCGCGGACAGGTCGTCGGCCTCGCCGGGGTCCTGCGTCAGGAGGTACGCGAGGCGGTCCAGGTCCCGGTAGTGCTGATCGAAGAATGCCTCGAACTCCGCACGCGCCGTGCTCAGGCTCACGACCTCGGTCTCCGGTACCGCGGGCGCACGTGACAACGCGAGGACCGGGCCGGGGGCGGCCACGCCAACCGGTCGTCACCGGGCCCAGAAGGGTTGCCGGAGACCACGTGTGACGTGCAGCACATACGCCATTCCTGTCCTGGTGTCGCGCACCGCTGGATCGGCAACGCAACGGCCCGATCATCGGGCATGGGCAGCAGGGCCCGCCAGGGAATCCCGGCAGGCCACTGCCGCGAGAGTTGGGCGGGACGGGTCGAAACAGCCCTTTTCGGCGCTTGGACAGGGTCACAGCATGGCGAGGCCGGTCGTCGGTGAGGACGCGAGTGCCTCCGAACGGCGCGGGATCCGTCCCGCGAGGCGCGCCAGCCGCCCGGCCGTGACAGCGGCCGCCATCGCCGCCGCCATGCGCCTCGGGTCCTGGGCCCGGGTGACGGCGGACGCCAGCAGAACGGCGTCGCAGCCCAGCTCCATCGCGAGCGCGGCGTCGGACGCCGTCCCGATTCCCGCGTCCACGATCACCGGCACACGCGCCTCGGCGACGATCAGCTCGAGGTTGTGGGGATTCCGGATGCCGAGTCCGCTGCCGATCGGCGCCGCGAGCGGCATGACCGCCGCGCAGCCGGCCTGCTGCAGGTGGCGCGCCAGCACGGGGTCGTCGTTCGTGTAGGGCAGGACGGTGAATCCCTTCGCCACCAGGCGCTCCACGGCGACCAGCAGCTCCAGCGGGTCGGGCAGGAGGGTGTGCTCGTCCGCGATGACCTCGACCTTGACCCAGTCCGTCCCGAGCGCCTCGCGGGCCAGCTGCGCCGTCGTCAGGGCCTCGCGGGCGGTGCGGCATCCGGCGGTGTTGGGCAGGATGCGGGTGCCGGTGCCGGCCAGGACGTCGAGCACGGATCCGCCGGCGTCGTCGCCCATGGGAAGCCGGCGCACGGAGACCGTGCACATCGCCGTGCCGGACGCGCGGATGACGTCGCCCATCAGTTCAAGGCTCGGGATGCCGCCGGTCCCCAGGATGAGCCGGGACGGCAGCGTCACACCGGCGATGCGCAGCGGGTCGTCGGCCGGATCGGTGCGGGTCATGCTCACCCTCCCTGCATCGCAGTGACGAGCTCGATCTCCTGCCCGCCACGAAGTTCGTGCCGTGGCCACTCACTGCGGGGGACGACGTCGCCGTCTACGGCGACCGCGATCCCGCGCCCGTCGCCCTGGACGGTCGCGATCAGCTCGGCCAGTGTCGTGCCGTCAGCGATCCGGCGCGGGGCGCCGTTGACTGTCAGTTCCACGCTGTCTCCTCGAAGGGTTGTCTCTCCCCGAATCGCGCGGGGGAGAAGCCGGCCAGGGGCTCGGGCACGTGTCCGTCGAGGAGCAGCGAGGTCACGCCCTCGGCCGTGACGGGCGTGAGCAGCACGCCGTTTCGGTAGTGGCCGGTCGCCAGCACGAGACCGTTCACGCCGGTGGGTCCGATGAGGGGGGCGTTGTCCGGCGTCCCCGGGCGAAGGCTCGTGCTGACCCGCTCCAGCCGCAGCTCGCCGACGGCCGGCACCAGGGCCTGCGCGTCACGTAGCAGTTCGTAGACGGCGCCGGCGCGGGGTGTGACGTCGAATCCGGCCTCCTCGCTGGACGCGCCCACGATGACGCGCCCGTCCCCGCGCGGCACGAGGTACACCGGGCTACCACGGACGAGTCCGCGCACGACGTGGTGCGCTACCGGTTCCTCCCCGTCGCCGCGCAGGACGAGAACCTGTCCCTTGACCGGACGCACCGGCGGCCGGGCACCGTCGTCCTGTCCGGCGAGGTCGCGGCTCCAGGCGCCGGCCGCGAGGACGACGGTGCCCGCGGCGATCCGGCCGCCGTCGGCGAGCTCGACGCCGGTCGCGCGTCCCCGATGAGCTCCGCCGCCGGCGCCGTGGGCGCGCAGGATCCGCCGGGTGCCGGTGACGACGCGGGCCCCGGTCGCCGTCGCCGCGGCCAGGAGAGCCGCGTGCATGCGCTGGGGGTCCACCTGGTGGTCGTCCGGAGCGAGCAGCCCGCCGGCGAGGCCGGGCGCCGTCCGGTCCTCGAGGCGGCGCAACTGCCGCCCGGTGAGCAGGTCGGACCGGAGGCCGAGTCGCTGCTGGAAGGCATGCAGGTCGTGCAGGACGGCGAGATCGGTCCGGTCCCAGGCGGCCACGACGGTCCCGTGCGCCCGGTAGTCGATGTCGTGACCGGTGGCGTCGCGAAGTTCCGCCGCCCACGCGGGGAAGAGTGCGGCGGACGTGAGGTTCAGCCGCAGGAGCGACGACTCGTCGTACGACAGCTCGGTGACGGGCCCGAGCATCCCCGCGGCCGTGCCGGACGCGCCGGAGCCGGGCGCGGCGTCCGAGACCGCGACGGTGAGGCCCTTCCGGGCACACCGCCAGGCGATCCCGAGCCCGATCAGGCCGCCGCCCACGACGACGACGTCAAAGCTGCTCATCGGCCTCCCTGCGCCGGCATTACCCGGATCAGGTTCGACGGTCGGCGGCTTCTGGGTTCCGCCCTCTCAGCCCGGCCCACCGGACTCCCGTGCGTCTTCAGTCTACCTACTATGCGGCTTATGCCTGGCGATCGGCCCGCGGCGCTCGCGGGCGCCCGTCTCTACCTGTGTACCGACTCCCGCTCCCGGCAGGGTGACCTGGCCGACTTCCTGGACGCCGTCCTGGGCGCGGGGGTCGACATCGTCCAGCTGCGCGAGAAGGGGCTGGAGGCCCGGGAGGAGCTGCGCCACCTGGAGGTCGTCGCCGCGGCGGCCGAGCGGCACGGCCGGCTGTTCGCGGTCAACGACCGCGCCGACGTCGCCCGGGCGATCGGCGCGCCCGTGCTGCACCTCGGACAGGACGACCTGCCGGCGAAGGTCGCGCGCGAGATCGTGGGCGACGAGACCCTGATCGGTCTGTCCTCGCACGATCCCGGACAGGCAGCGGCCGCCGCTCGAGAGCGGGAAGCGGACTACTTCTGCGCCGGCCCGGTGTGGACGACGCCGACCAAGCCGGGGCGTGCGGCCACGGGCCTCGCGCTGCTGGAGCACGCCGCTCGGCTGGCCCCGCCCGGTGTGGCCGGGAGCCGGGCGTGGTTCGCGATCGGAGGCATCGACCTGCCGCGCATCGATCGCGTGCTTCAGCACGGCGCGACGCGGGTGGTCGTCGTGCGGGCGATCACCGAGGCCGACGATCCGGCGGCGGCGACGGCGGCGCTGGCCGCCCGGCTGCGTTCTGCGGAACGCGAGGCGCCAGGGCGTGTCCCGTAGATCTTCGGCCTACTGCGCGGCACCCGGCGGGCACTCCGCGGTGTCCCCGGCCGACACTGGCTACTTCTCGGTTCGTCGCCGGGGGGCCTGGCCGTGCTCGGGTGAGTTCCGGCGAGGCGCGGGGCGGCGTGGCGGGTCCAGGTGCCCGCCGTTGGCGACGAAGTGTTCGGCGACGAGGCGGAGCTTGATGTTGCGGACGTTGCTCATCCGGACCAGGAGTGCGAACGCCTGGTCGGCGTCGCATCGGCGGGCCAGCATGATCATTCCCTTGGCCTGTTCGATCACGCTCCGGTACCGCATCGCCTCCTGGAGCTGGTCTCGTTCCGTGACGATCTCGCCGACCCGTCGGGTGTCCTTGATCAGGGCCTGTGCCGTCGCAGCGAACGGGCCTGCGAGGTTCGCGACCGCCGCCCCGTCCAGGGTCGACGGCAGGCGTGCGTAGAGCGTCAGGACACCGGTGACACCGACAACGCCGGTACCCGTGCCGTCCGCTGCGAGCGGGAACGCCCGGCAGCTCTGGACCGGCAGGTCCGGTCCGGGTGCAGCCAGCCGGGGATCGCCGGCCAGGTCGCCGCTGGCGATGTCCTGGCGCAGGCGATACGCGTCGAAGGTCGGGCCGGCAGCGTTGCGGTGTTGCACGCCGTCACCGGCTTGCGCCAGCGAGCAGGACGTCGCCAGCAGGTCCGGCTCGGCCGGGTCACCCGCCAGCACGGACGCCGCGTCCACCACCGGGATCGCGGAGCAAGCCAGCTCCGTCACCCGTCGCAGAACGCAGCGCAGATCGCCGCTCGCGATACCCAGACCACACAACTCCACCACGGCAGGTGAGATCTCGGGGGAGTCGTCGACCACCACCGACACCTCCTCCTTGTGCGCCATGGCGATGCGGCCAGATAGTCCTACCGTTAGAGACCGGCCTGTTACTGACAGTAAAGTATTGACCGGTTCAGTGCCGATCGAGTGCCGATCCGGTCCTCCGATCGTGACCGAGTCGCGCTGGCGGGGTCGGGCGAGACGCAGCTGGCACCCCTGGTACCGGTCAGGCGGCTCGCGCGCACGGGGTGTCCGATGCGTGCGCCGACGCGCATCGCGGGAACGACGGAGCCCCCGAATGGGTGAACGGCCTCCATGGGGGTGCCGCGACCGGTGTGGCGGCAGAGATTGGCGGCAGAGATTGGCGGCAGAGACTGGCGGCGTGTGCGCGCGGCGCTCGCCGACGAGCCCGGCACGACGGAACTGCCAGCCCGGATCCAGCCCATGATGGCGGTCCCGGGGGAGTTGCCGGCGGCCCGGGACGACGAGGCCTGGGCGTACGAGATGAAGTGGGACGGCGTGCGCGCCGTCGCCTACCTCCACGGCGAGCGGGTGCGGCTGGTGTCCCGCAACGACCGCAACGACCGCAACGCGCCCACGGGCGTCACGGCAGCGGGCTCTTGGTCGAGCCGATCTCGGCGCCGAACCACCTCGGGAGCTGGCCGGCCAGAGCCTCCTGGTCGTCACCGGCCCACGCCACGTGGCCGTCAGGGCGCAGCAGCACGGCGGGCGCGTCCAGTTTCTCGCTGACGTCGACGGCGTGGTCGACCCGATCCGCCCAGCCCGCCACCGAGAGCCGGCCGGTCTGGTCGAGGAGCAGTCCACGGCCGCCACGCATCCGCTCGTAGAGGCGCCCACCCTTCAGCTTCACGTCCCGCAGTCGCCGGCCGAGCAGGTGATGCCCCTCGCCGAAGTCGTAGCGGATCCCGATCCCGGTGATCTTCTCGATCAGGAACCGGTTCACCTCCTCGAAGTCCATCAGTTGCGAAACCAGCCGGCGCGCTGCCTGGGGACCCGGCTCGGTGGACATCAGCTCCGCCTGCGCCCGCGTGCTGTCCAGGACGTCGGCGGCCACGGGGCGCCGTTCGGCGTGGTAGCTGTCCAGCAACCCCTCCGGTGCCCAGCCGGCCACCGCGGCGGCCAGTTTCCAGCCGAGGTTGAACGCGTCCTGGACGCCGAGGTTGAGGCCCTGCCCGCCCATCGGCGGGTGGACGTGCGCCGCGTCGCCGGCCAGCAGCACCCGGCCGACCCGGTATCGCTCGGCCAGCCGTGTCGCGTCGTTGAAACGGGACAGCCAGCGCGGTGAGTGCGCGCCGAAGTCGGTGCCGGCGACCGTCCGCAGCCGTTCCCTGAGCTCCTCCAGGGTCGGCGGGACGTCGCGGTCCTCGGCCACCCCCGCGGCGGGCGCGACGGCGCGGTAGATCCCGCCTCCCACAGGTCCGACGCCGAAGTTCAGGTTGGTCTTGCGGATCTCGGCCACCACGGCCGCCACCTCTTCCGACGGTGCGGTGACCTCCATCTCGCCCAGCACCCACTCGGTCCGGGCGGGCTCACCGGGGAAGCCGACGCCGAGCAGCTTGCGTACCGTGCTGCGGCCGCCGTCGCAGCCGACGAGGTAGCGCGAACGCAGGTGCGTGCCGTCGGCCAGGTCGGCGGTCACCCCGTCCTCGTCCTGGCTCAGCCCGACCAGTTCGCAGCCGCGTCGGATCTCGGCGCCGAGCTCGATGGCGTGCTCGGTCAGCAGGCGCTCGGTGGTGGGCTGCGGCATGCCGAGGGTGTACGGATGTGCGGTGTCCAGCCGATCCGGAGTCGGCTTGGGGATGCCCGCGAAGGAGCCACGCACCGGGTACCGGGTGCCGAGCGCGAGGAACCGGTCCAGGAGGCCGCGCTGGTCGATCACCTCGATGCTCCGCACGTGCAGGCCCAGCCCGCGGACGACCTTGGTCGGCTCCGCATCCTTCTCCACGACGAGCGCCTGCACGCCACGTAGCAGCAGTTCGCTGGCCAGCATGACGCCGGTCGGTCCGCCGCCGGCAATGATCACGTCAATCATGAGGACCCCCAGCCCACGAGATTGCCTGTCGGCCAGAGACTCCGCGCGGTCCGTGACCTGCGCATTTCTGGCTTCGGCCGACGATTCTGCGCCTAGACCCGGGCCTTGCGGCAAGGCCCCCTTCGCGCTGTACGTTGAGAGTGGCACGGAGTTGCAACTCCCTGCCTTTGCCTTTGCCGTCCGCCGTGGACGGACGGCGCCGGTACCCGCGAGGTCATGGCGGCGTACGGAACGACTCCTCGCCCGACCATTGTCGGCTTCGGCCTTTCCAGGGCTAGTGTTAGCGTTCACAACGCTTAGGGCATAAGGGTTGTGGAGTGCTAATCGTGATCTAACCGGCGCGACTCGGGAGCAGCATCGATGGTGCTAGCGAGAAGCAGAGCCGGCGACGCACTACAACCCGGAGCCGCTCGCCCGGCACGCCGACGTGTCCGTCGACGGCGGTGCGGTGCAGCGCGTGCTGTTCCCGCACACGTTCCACCAGAACAACTTCTGGGAGCTGACGGTCCCTGTCGAGCTGAGGGCCGGGACGAACAGGATCGCCTTCTCGTCTGCGGAGCTGCCCAACTTCGACGGGACGACGTACGCCTCCGACGCGTGGCCGGGCGTCCCGCTCAGGTCCAGGTTCGCGCCGTTGATCGACCGGATCGCGATCGCGAAGTCCTCCAACGGACCTTCCGCGTGGGTGCTCGCGGCCTGCGGCGGTGGCACCGACTGGGCTGGAGCCGGCAGCTGGGTTCGCCCACGTTCTCGGTGCGCTTAAACGTTTCCGCTACCCGGAATCACACCGCATACGTGGGCGAACCTCGACCGGCGTCGTCCGAGTGGGCCGAAGCGGGGTGAGAATGGCGGGCGTGGGATTCCCTGGCGTACGGCGTGACCGGTGGCTGCGGCGCATCGCGGAGCTCGACCCGGTCACCGACCACATGGAGATCTACCGCATCTCCGTCTCGTACGAGTTCCCCTGGGACTACCGGCGTGCGCTCGAGCTGGCGTTGTTCCGCACGTACTGCGTGCCGAGCGTCTCGGCGCTGCTCGACGCCACCGGTGAGTTCCGGGTGCGGGCGCAGCAGCGGTACGACGACACGGCGCTGCTCATGGCCGAGTTGGTCGAGCACGGATACGACTCCGAGCGTGGCCGGGAATCGCTGCGGGTCATCAACCGCCTGCACGGCCGCTACGCCATCTCGAACGACGACATGATGTACGTGCTCTCGACGTTCGTCTTCGATCCCATCGACTGGATCGAGAGGTTCGGCTGGCGCCCGCTCACCGGTGCCGAGCGGCTGGCCGGCTTCCACTACTACCGGCAGGTGGGGCGGCGGATGGGTATCCGCGACGTCCCCCGGGAGATGGGCGAGTTCCGCCGCTTCAAGACGGCCTACGAGCGCGAGCACTTCCTCTACAGCGAGACCAACCGCCGCGTCGGCACCGCGACCGTAAACCTGTTCTGTAGTTGGGTTCCCGCGCCCCTGCGGCCGCTGGCGCGCCTGGCGGTGTACGGCCTGCTGGACGACGCCGTGCTCCGCTCCTTCGGCTTCCCGCGCGCGCCGCGCTGGCTCACGCGCGCCGAGGTGGCGGCTCTCCGGGCGCGGGCCACCGTCGTGAGGAGCTTCCCGCCCCGCCGGACGTCCGCCGTCATCGGGCGCGTCCGCAGCTACCCCGGCTACCCGGACGGCTACGGCCCCTCCGACCTGGGAGCGCCGCCACCGGCCGACGACCTCGACGCGAAATGGCTGCGCGCCTAGGACTGGCCGGCGCTGCCGAGGTTTGCCCACGTATTGGGTGTGATCCGGGGGCGCGGAAACCTTTAAGCACGACCGGAACGTGGGCGAACCCCGAACCGGCGGCAACGCAAGAGCGTTCCTCAGAGCCTGTTTTGGAATTCCC
>NZ_CDWTMG010000005.1:27811-31691 GCF_977945845.1 Frankia sp. CcMO1 | reverse complement strand
AAAACAGGCTCTCAGTGGAGGCGATCGCCGGGCCGGGCCGCCAGCCCCCGGCGGATGATGCGCCAGACGTCCTCCGCCACCTGACGCCGCCCCTCCCGGGGAACGCGCGCGAGGCCGCCCGACAGCATGAAGACGGCGAGCAGCAGGTCCGACGTCGTCACGTCCGGTGCGACCGACCCTGACGCCCTCGCCGCTTCCAGTGGTCCCTCCAGCAGCGCCGTGGTGCGCTCCTCGAAGACGCGCAGCCGCTCCTCCGCACGGGCCGCGGTGATGATCTCCAGGAACACCGTGGACTCCTCGGCTTCCCTGATGATCCCGTCCATGATGCTGTCCAAGGACACGGCCGGACCCGCGGCTAGCCGCTCGAGTTCGGCGACGGACTCCTCGACCAGCGCGAGCGCGAGGCTGACCCGGTCGGGAAAGTGCCGGTAGAGGCTGCCCTGGCCCACGCCGGCCGCCGCCGCCACCGCGTACAGCGGCGCTTCGACGCCCTGCTCGGTGAAGACCTCCCGCGCCGCGCGCACCAGGGCGGTGCGGTTCTCCGCGGCGGCCCCGCGCCCTCGGTTGCTTCGCCTTCCTTCGGGCACGGGCGTACCGTACAACCGGACAGCATTGTCCGGTTGCCCGATTGGCCGTTCAGAGGAGAGCCGATGTCCCGTGCCCCCGCTTCGTTGACGCCCGAATCGGCCGTCGACGACTGGCTCGATCATCCCGTGGGCGGTCCGACGATCAGCCGGCTGTTGGAGGAGAACGGGCAGGACGCCACAGTGCTGAAAGCGGTGTGCCAGCTCCCGATGTCCGGGCTCGCGCGCATGAGCGGCGGGCGGTTGACGGTCGCCGACGTCGAGCGCCTCGCCGCCGAGATCAACGGGGCGGGAGCGGCGGACGGGAACGGCGTCGGCGTCGGTCCGGACGACATCGGTTCCGTCGCCGTGGCCGGCGAGGCGCCCGACCGCCCGGCGCCGGCCTGGATCGAGCGCGTCGTTCCGGGCCGCTTCACGGGCCGGACCGTCGTCGTCACGGGCGCGGGCTCGGGCATCGGCCGGGCTACCGCATCCCGCGTCGCGCGCGAGGGCGGCCGCGTCGTGGCGGTGGACATCGCCTCCGATCGCCTGGCAGAGCTGGTCGCGCTGCACGACGGGTACGACGTCGTCCCCGTCCGTGCCGACATCACGGCCGGGGACGGGATCGACGTGATCCTCAGCGTGGCCGGCGACCAGATCGACGCCCTCGCCAACATCGCGGGGATCAGTGACGACATGAGCCCGCTGCACGAGGTCACGGACGAGCTCTGGGAGCGGGTGTTCGCGGTGAACGTGACCGGGATGTTCCGCCTGACGCGAGCGGTCCTGCCGTCGATGCTCTCCGCCGGCCGCGGGGCGATCGTGAACGTGGCGTCGGAGGCCGGGCTGCGCGGGTCCGCCGCGGGCGCCGCCTACACAACGTCCAAGCATGCCGTCGTCGGGCTGACCCGCAGCGCGGCGTTCATGTACGCCGGCCACGGCATCCGGGTCAACGCCGTCGCGCCCGGCGCCGTGGCCACGAACATCGTGGCCACCTTCGGCTCGTCCATGGCGACGGACCGGATGATGCCGATCCTCGCGACGATTCCCGCGGTCGCGGAGCCCGAGTACCTCGCCGCGTCGATCACGTTCCTGCTGAGCGACGACGCCGTCAACGTCACCGGCGCGCTGCTGCCGTCCGACGGCGGCTGGTCGGTGCAGTAGCCGAACCGCAGTGGCGGAGCCGCAGTGGCGGAGCCGCAGTGGCCGAACCGCAGTCGCCGGACGGCGGTACCCGCTCGGGCTCAGCGCGACATCGGCAGCCGGTCCAGGAACGGAAGCGCGTCGACGGCGCCGGTCCGAGCGCGTGTCCGCGCATCCCCGGTCGCTGCGGGGAGGGGACGGCCGTACGCGCGGCACACCGCGGCGTTCAGCACGGCGCGCAACTGGGCCCCGATCGCGTCGTCCACGGGGTAGGTGGGGATGACGAAGGTGATGCCGCGACGGCCGGTCTCGTCGGCGACGGCGATCGAGGTGTAGCCGGGCACGCCGCCGTCGTGACCCCAGGCCTCGCCGCACGCGGTGGTCAGCCGGAAGAGTCCGAGCCCGTAGCCGCCATCCGGCCCGCCGTTCACGAGGGTCTTCATCGCCGCCAGCTCGGCGGGTGGCAGGAGCCGCCCGGACAGCAGCGCGCGGTAGAACCGGCGAAGGTCGTCGACGGTGGAGACGACGGCGCCGGCCGCACCCGACCAGGTCGGGCTCTGCTCGGTGTTGTCGACGTACCCCGCGCCGGTGAAGCTCGGCGGCACGTACCCGCGCGCGTGGAAACCGGGAATCGTCGTGCGCGTGCGCGGGAACAAGGTGTCGGTCAGGTGGAGCGGCCTGATGACGCCGTTTTCCACGAGGGTCTCGACGGGCCGGCCCGTGACCGCCTCGAGGACCAGGCCGAGCACGAAGTACCCGCTGTTGGAGTAGGACCAGTCGGTGCCGGGCCGGAAGTTCAGGGGACGCGGGGTGATGATGCCGAGCAGCTCCTCGTCGGTCACGGCGCGGGTCGGGTTGTCCTGGAGCTGCTGCAGGAAACGCTCGTCCTCGGTGTAGTTGAACAGGCCGCTCGTGTGGTTCAGCAACTGGTGGACGGTGATCTCGTCGCCGTCGGGGAGGACGCCCGGCAGCCACTTGCCCACCGGGTCCTCCAGGCCGAGCCGCTGCGCCGCGACGAGCTGCAGGGTCGCCGTCGAGACGAAGGTCTTGGTGATGCTGCCGACCCGGACCTTCGCATTCGGGCGCATCGCGACGCGCGGCTCCAGCCTGGCGGCACCGGAGGCGAGCTGCACCGTGCGCCGGCCGTCGTCCACCCGCAGTCCGACCCCGGAGGCGCCGGCGGCCACCACCCGGTCGAGCAGGGTCTGCAACTCCGCTTCGCCCGGCGGCGCGGACGGCGCCTGGGCTACGGCGGGGCTGGCGGCCCCGGCGAGCGTTGTGACGGCCGCCGCGAGGACGGCGAGGGCGGCGAGGGCGGCGAGGGCAGGTCGTGTCATGGCATGGCTGCGGCTGGACGGCGACACAGGCATTCCTCTCCGGGAGTCCGACTCGACATGCCGACCTTAACCGCCCCGAGCGGGAGATTTGCTGAACAAGGGCGTAATTCGGGCTACCTCACCGTCTCCACCTTGATGTCCGCGTAGCGGATCCCGACCTCCTCCTGCGGCGGTACCCGCAGGCTTCCGCTCCCGGCGTGGCTGTCGGGTGAGAAGTCCTGGAGCCGGACGACCAAGGCGTCCTGCAGCGTGTAGCGGTAGTAGACGCGGCGTCCGGCGGATCCGTTCGCCACCAGCTCCACCCTCACCTCGTTCAGGTGCGTGGCCTTGGTGAGGGCGTTGAAGAGGGCTGGTGAGCCGCCCCCGACGTCGTGGCGGAACACGAATTCCGCGAAGTTGACCTTGCCGGGCTGCCCGGCGCTGGTCAGCGGAAGGCGGGCCCCCCAGTTCATGTAGGTGGGCCGGAACGTGGTGCCGGAATCGCCGGGGAGTGCGCCGCTCGGCCCCTGGATAGTGATCTCGACCGCACCCCCCTGGCCCGCCGGCCCCACACCGGGCGTGTCGTCCGGCACGGCGTGCGCGACGCCGTCGCCGATCACCGCCCAGGCCGCTCCGCCGGACACGAGAAGGGCCGCCGCGGCGGCCATGCGTGCGGCGCGCGATCGCAGCGAGCCGCCGGTCAATCTGCCAGTCATGAGAGGGAGGCTATGGACGCCGGTCACCGATCGGTCACCATCGCGTCACCGCGGCAGGGACGGGTCAGGAAGAGGCGGACGACGGCACGATGAGGGCCTTCACGACGCGCTGCGCCGCGACGTCCTCCAGCGCGGCCTGCGC
>NZ_CDWTMG010000005.1:0-27633 GCF_977945845.1 Frankia sp. CcMO1 | reverse complement strand
GGTAACCGATCGGTCACCATCGCGTCACCGCGGCAGGGACGGGTCAGGAAGAGGCGGACGACGGCACGATGAGGGCCTTCACGACGCGCTGCGCCGCGACGTCCTCCAGCGCGGCCTGCGCCTGGTCGAGGCCGTACTCCCTGGTGACCAGCTCGTGCCACGGGAACTGCCGGCGGTAGCGGGCCATCACGCGCACCGCGCGGTAGACGTGCCCGGCGTCGCTGCCCCAGCATCCCCGGATCCCGAGGTGCTTGGCGTTGAGGTCGAGGTGCGGGTTGAAGGCGGCGTCACCGGCGTTCGTGTACTGGCCGACGACGACGTAGCGCCCTGCGTCCCGGGTCAGCCGCATGCCCTCGGGGACCGCGGCGGGCACGCCGGTCGCCTCGATCGTGACGTCCGCGCCACGGCCACCGGTCAGGTCCCGGACCGCGGCCAGGCGCTCGTCGGCTGTCGTGGTCGCGATGTCGATGACGGCGTCGGCGCCGAAGCGGGTCGCGGTCTCCAGCCGGAGCTCCGGCCCTCCGACGACGATCACGGACCCCGCACCGCGCAGCTGTGCCAGGACGGCGGCGCACAGGCCCACCGGCCCCGCGCCCTGGACCACGACCGTGTCGCCGAAGCCGATCTCGCCGAGGGTCACCGCGTGGAGTGCCGTCGGCATGCCGCAGCCGCCGGCGAGGAACGCGCGCCAGCCCAACCCGTCCGGTAGCGGGATGACGTGGACGCCGGGCCGCAGGTGGATGTACTCGGCCCAGCCGCCGAACAGGCCGTCGTCGGCCGACAGCGTGACGCCGTACACCTTCCGCGACGGGCAGCGCGTGGTGGCGTGGCCGACCGCGCAGTACCAGCAGCGACCGCAGGTGCCGTACACGTCGAGGAAGGTCACGACCTGCCCTACGGACAGGGGCTGCCCGTCGATGTCCCGCACCGGGTCCTGTGCCCCGGCGGGGCCGAGGGCGGCGATCCGGCCCACGCTGACGTGACCGGGGATGATCGGGTACGGGACGCCCGCGAGCTGCCCCTTCCACAGGTGCGCGTCCGTGCCGCACACCTCGCTGCCCAGCGTCTGCAGCAGCACGGCACCGGGCTCGAGCTCGGGCCGGTCGAAGGTGCGCAGCGTCAGCGGCGACCCGGGTGCGGGCATCACGACAGCGGAGATCACCGGGGCGAGGATAGGTGACTGCGAGCCCGAAGCGGGGTTCGCCGAGGGCCAGCCAAACACGCCTAGCTCGCGGATTCCTCAACCACGAACGGCGGCGTGACGACGAGGGCGTCGCCGACCTTCACGACGAGCCGCCCCGACGTTCCTCCTTCAGGCACCGTCGTCCTGATCTCCTCGAGGGACACCACGGTGACGGGGGACGGCTGGTCGCCGAACAGCACCTCGGTCGCTCCGGCGAGTGCCGTGCCGATGACGCGCACCTGCGTGCCGATCGCGCCACGGTCCGGCTCGATCACGCTGACCGTGGGCTTGGCGGAAGCCGGTACGCGGTCCCTGCCGGCCTCCGCCGGGGTGAGCAACGTGTTGAAGATTTGCTTCAGCTTCTCCGCCGCCTGCGGCGAGAACAGCCCGACCAGCGCCGAGACGGCGGCGAACCCGAACGGGTTCACCTCCCCCGTACCGCCCTGGGCCGGCACGAGCCCGCCGCGCAGCACCAGGTAGAAGACGACGGCCATCGCCGCGCCGACGAAGGGCAGGCAAACATACATGGTGAGCCAGCTCCGCTTGAGTGCGCGGTTGCCGACGTACCAGTACAACGATCGGAGGCTGTGGAGGAGGCCGCCCAGCGCCCCCGAAAGGGCCACGACCCAGAAGAGCTGCTGCTCTATGCCGAGAGCCAGGGTGCCGCCGAGGAAGCCGATCCTGGCGACCGGGCCGGCCTCGGTCGACGTCGGCCACAGGCTGATCAGGCTGTAGAGAACGCCGACCGTCGCGACCAGCAGCAGCACGACCGCGAGCACGATCCCCGGTGGGCGGACGAACGCCCCGCCCACACCGGAGTCGCGTGCGATTCCCGTGCGATCGCCCGAACCGGTCGCATCCGGGTTCGTCATCGTCACCCCGTCCCTGGCCGCCGTCGAGGCGGAAGCTACCGGAACGGGAGGCGGCCGGGGCAACAACGCGGAGAGGTTACGACGCCGTGCGTGGAGGCCGCGTGGCGGCGAAGGTATCCGCATCAGCCAGGTCGAAGTCTCCGTGGTCACTGCCCAAACCCTGCGCCACGAGGCCCGCCGCGGCACAGCCGAGAACCGCGGCGTCCCGGGGATCGCGGTCGAGCGAGACGGCGCGGAGGAAGCCGGCCGAGAAGGCGTCGCCGCAGCCCGTCGTGTCCACGACGTCCACGGCGAACGCCGGAATCCGTGTGGCGCCCTTGGCATCGACCACGAGCGCGCCCTCCGCGCCGGCCGTCGCCGCGACGCACCCGACGCCCCGGTCGAGCAGCGCCTGGCAGGCGCCGGTGAGGTCGTCCACGCCGGTGAGGCCGAGCACCTGCTCGTCGTTGGGCAGCAGGTAGTCGAGATGCGGCAGCGCGTCGCCGATCCAGTCGAGGATGCCGGGCTCTCCCGGCGCGAGCAGGTCCGCCGACGTCACGACATCGTTATTGCGCGCGAACGACAGGATGCGGGCGGCCGCCTCCCCGCCCATGAACTCGGGCCCGCCGAGGTGGAGGTGCGTCGCGTCGGCGATCGCCTCCCAGGGCACGTCGTCGGGGCCGTAGGTGCCGTTGGCGCCGATGACGTGGAACGCCGGCCGCGAGCCGTCGGGACGGATCGGCAGCACGCTCGCGGAGGTCTGGATGCCGTTGCGGCGCAGTAGGAAGGACGCGTCGACGCCAGCCTTGGCCAGGAGCGATAGCAGCATGTCGCCGGAGGCGTCGAAGCCGATCGCGCCGGCCGAGCGCACGGTGGCCCCGAGCTTGGCCAAGGTGAGCGCGGTGCCTCCGGCGGTCCCCGCGACCGTTACCTTGATCTCCTCGACCAGCTGAGCCTGCTGCCCGGCCGGGATGGACTCGACCGGGCGGACCAGAACGTCGAGGACGTGAACGCCCATCGTGACGATGTTCATCGGACGCCTCCTGGGAGATCGATGAGGCGGACGCTAGTCTAAACATGAATCAAAGTCATGTTCAGATTAAGGGGTTGCCCGTGCCCTCCGCCCAGGAGCCCGCTGAAAGCACGCCGCCGCCGGCGCGCTTGCGCCGCACCCCGCGACAGGCCCGCAGCAAGGCCCGGGTCGCCCAGTTGCTGGAGGCCGCCGAGCGCGTGCTGCTCGCGGGCGGGGCGGAATCACTGACCACCACTCGCGTGGCCGCCGAGGCGGGCGTCTCCGTGGGGTCCCTCTACCAGTACCTACCCGACCGGGGCGCCATCATCGACGCCCTGGCTGCGAGGTACCTCGCCACCCTCGAGGGGCTCATGGACGCCTTCGTCGCGGCCGCCGCCGAGCAGCGATGGGAAGATCCGGTCGGGGTACTCATCGACGGCTTCGCCGACCTCTACCGCACCGAGCACGGTTTCCGGGCGCTCTGGTTCGCCCGCGGACTGACCGAGGAGACGCGCGTCGCCGACCGGGAGCACAAGCACCGGATGGCGCAAGGAGTGCGACGGGCGCTGCTCGCCCTGGAGATCGCCGAGGACGGCCCTGAGTTCGTGACCGTGTGCGAGGCAGGGGTGCTCGCGGCCGACGCGATCATCCAGGAGGCGTTCCGCCGGGATCCTGCCGGCGACTCCCGCCTGCTGGAGGAGGCCAAGACCATGCTTCGCCGGTACCTCGGCGAGGTCTCGGCCCGCACCCCCTGTCCGCGGATCGGGGCGTAGGCGTCGGGACGACGCCGGGGTCGTTGGCGGCGATGCCGGCCTGGAAGCGGCTCTCCAAGCCGAGCGCCTCGTATCTCACTGATCCGGCGGGACGGGGCCGGGTCCAGTTACCGGTTCGGCCTCCGAGGCGACAGGCTGCTAGGGTCTGAACCGCCTGAGCCCCCGTAGCTCAGGGGATAGAGCACCGCCCTCCGGAGGCGGGAGCGCAGGTTCGAATCCTGCCGGGGGCACCAGAGCACTCATGTACGAACCTCGACCCGAAAAAACACGGTCGGGGTTCGTTGCGTTATCGGCCATGCGCTGCTGGAAGTCCTCCGCGATGAGCGTGGCCCACGGCTCGGCGAAGGTGGCCGACACCACTTCGGGCGCGTCGGTGTCGGCGTCTGAGATGAGAAGCTTGGTGAAGAAGCACTGGTTGGTGAGGCGGCGGGTCTTGGAGCCGCCGAGGCGGTAGACCTCGTCAACATGGGCGAGGAGGTCGAGAGCGGTTGAAAGCGTGCCCTCAATGGTGGCGAAGACGAGCCGAGATGTATCGAGGACACGTGTGGCCGACGCCAACTCGTCGTCGATGCGCTCGTGTTCTTCGCGTGCCAGGTCACCGGGGATAGTGCCCGTGACGACGCCGCGAGCCAAGCGCTTGCGCTCCTGTTCCAGTTCGGCGACGCGACGGGTAGCCCTGGTTAGCTCGGGCTGAGCCTGAGAATGCTGCTTTTCGAGTTCGACCTTGAGTCCGTTGCGAATGACCTCATCGAGGCCCTCTGGCAGACGAAAGGTCGTGTAGTACCGCTCGATTGCGGCCTCGACGGTTTCGGCAGGGAGGTACTTCTGAGTGCACTCGGTACGGCGTTGGTGGCGGCCGAGGCAGTAGAAGTACGGGTACTGCCCTTTCGCGAGGGTGAAGCACAGCCGGAAGCCGCACTGCCCGCAGAAGATGCTGCCTTTGAGGTAGTGGTGGTGCAGGCGGGTCTTCTCTCCGGACGCATCGTGGGCCTTGAGCACGGCCTGGACACTTTCGAACAGTGCCGGGGGAACGAGTGGTTGGTGTCGGCCTTCGTACTCGGTGCCGTTGAACAGGACGTATCCGATGTAGTAGCGATTATTGAGCAAGTGATGGACGTGCGACGGCTGGATGGGACCAGAGGGCTTCTTGCCGTGCGGGAGCGCAGTGAGGCCCCGGGCGACAAGTTCGTCGGTCAGGCTTCGGATTGTGTAGAGCCCGGTGGCGTAGGCCTCGTAGGCCCATTGAATGAGCGGGGCCCGGTCGGGGTCGACGACCACGATGCGGACCTCTCGGCCCTCGATGCGCTGCCGCGTGTTGAGGTAGCCGATCGGGGCCCGTCCGGGCGTGCCTCCGGCCTTGGCCTTCTCGGTCATGCCCTTGATGGATTCGGTGGCCAGGTTGCGTGAATAGAACTCGGCGATTCCGGCCATGATGGCGTGCAGAAGCTGGCCGGCTGGGGTCTCGTCGATGTTCTCCTTGACGGAGACGAGCTTGGCCCCGTAGCTCTGCAACTCGAAGAGCGTGTTGGCGTCATCGCGGCGGTTGCGGGCGAAGCGGTCGACTTTGTCGAGGATGACGTAGTCAACATCATGATCCGTGCGGATGCGGGCCAGCATCTTCTGAAATTGTGGCCGATCGGTGGTCTTGGCGGACTCGCCCCGGTCAAGGTACTCCCCTACGATTTCCGCCCCGAGTTGCTGAGCTTTGCGGTGGCAGGCTTCGCGCTGTCCGGGCAAGGAGTAGCCTTCGGCGTCCTCAGCCTTATCGGCTTGCTTGGAGGTCGACACACGGAGGTAGATGACGGCTTGTTTCGAGCGTCGCTCCCCGTCTCCAGCGTTGGGGGTGCTCGGCGTAAGTATGTTGTTCATGGGGCAGCTCTCCTTTCTAAACGTGACGTGACTGCGGGTCGACGAGTCCCAGTTGAGTAAGCCGGATGCGCATGGCTTGCATGGAGACGTCGAACCGATGAGCGAGGGTGCGGACTTCTTGGGTGCCGCTGCACCAGGCCTTCTTGATGTCCGCTCGCGGCATGAGGAGGCAGCTGGCGAAGTAGTCGCAGATGGCTTCGCGGCGTTCGCTTTCACTCTGGCCACCGGTGGCTGGGTACAAGATCCTTTTGAACGGGTCGTCGAGCACGTGCTTGAGCTCATGAGCGAGCGAGAAGCGTTGGCGGGTAGGCGGATCGGCCCCGTTGAGCAGGATGAGCCAGCGGCCACGCGTCCATTGCGAAGCCCCAGCCGACGGAGCCGGAAACATGCGGTCGACCTGCACGCGGGGCAGTTCGGAGATGGCGGCTTCGGGGAGGGCGGGCGTGGTCGTCTCGGTGAGCGAGCGGAAGCGATTGGCTTGGAGTTCGGCGATCTGGACAGCCTCGATGACGGTGAGCGGCCGAAAGGGCACGATGTCACGTAGGCTTGCGATGGTGTTGGGCATTGGGTGGTTCTCCTGAGTCAGTTTGATACTTGTCGTTGATGAGTTCGAAGTGGGCGAGCAGTTGCGCGACAGCTTCTTCGGGTAGGTCGTATTTCGAGCGTAGGTAGAGATTCATTTCGGGCAGGCCCTCCCCGCTGGCATAGCCCGCCGCGAGATAGAACTCGCTGACTTCCACGTCGAGAGCGCGAGCCAGTCGGTAGAGCGAGCGGGGGTCGGGTGACTCGTAGCGGCCGTTCTCCAACTTGGAGAGCCAGGAGTAGTCGACCTTGGCCGTGGACGCGAGTCCTCGAAGAGACAGACCATTTTGTATGCGCAGCTCATGGACGCGTCCCCCGAGTAATTGAGCCGAATTGTCAGACACGTTAGATTCCTTTCTTTTGCGTATTTCAATTCTATTGGTATTGTTGACCGGAATCCACATCAATTCGCCAGGAATTGCCGGTTATTTTCAGTGTCTTTTCGGCATTTTCAAAGGTGACGGGTTGGGATTTCCCGAGAGAGACAAGCTGGAATGCTTGCCCCTCCCGGGAGGTGGTAGCCGAGGCGGGTGCCTCAGCTGGTGGTGCCCTTGGCGCGTCCGCGCCCGGTGGGCGCCTCAGCTGGAGCCGGTTCGCTCAGGAGCGCCTGGATGGCGGTTCGCCGGGCTTCGGCTTCCCGCTCGATCTCGGCCAGGGCGGCAGCCGCCCTGGAGCCGAAGTCGCCGTCGGCTCGCTTGAGGTCGACGAGCGTCTGGATGGCCAGTACCCCGGTGTCGTTGAGCGACAGGTCTTCCAGGGCGGCCACGAGCACGAACTGCGCGTGGAGCGCGTCGGGCACGCGGATGGCGAACGTCTTGACGCCGCCTCCGCGATTGGTTGATACATCGGACATGGAGTCCTCCTCGGACGGGTGCGGCCGGTCAGCTCGGGATGAGCTGGCAGTGACGGCCGCATGCCGCCGACGAAGACATACGGGTCAGGTCGTCTCAACCTTGCGGGTGAGCCCGAGCCGGGCTTCCGCCAGCCTCGCGTAGGCCGGGTTCAGCTCGATGCCGAGCCAATCGCGGCCGAGCTCTCGCGCGACGAGCCCCACCGTCCCGCTGCCAAAGAACGGGTCCAGCACGACGCCTGGCTGAGACGTAGTCGGGGCGAAGCACTGCGGCCCAACCGGCCCAAAGCCGTCGTTTCGAACCGAAGCCCACGGCAAGCCGCAGTCCGAACAGACGAGTGCCGGGCAGGTGGCCAGGATCGGGCGGCGCACGAGCGTGGGCGGGAAGGTCGCGAAGTGCGCCCCGCGAAAACTACTGGTGGCGAGCGGCCAGACGTCGCCGGGGTTCTTGCCGAGCGGATGCCCGGCTCGGCCTTGCGCTTTCGCGCGGGCCAGGCCGCCTCGGCTGGCCGCCAACGGGCCCGCCCCGATGTCTGGCCCGTCCGACTGGCTGACGCTGCGTCGGGAGTGCTGGCTGCTGGTGTGTGGTTCGCGGATGGCATCGAGGTCGAAGTAGTACGACGGGGAGCGCACGAACAGGTAGACCACTTCCCAGGTCAGCGTCAGCCGGTCGCGGGTCGAGGACGGCATGGGGTTGGTCTTGGACCAGATGACCTTGTTGCGCAGGAGCCAGCCGTCTGCCAGCAGCGCCAGGACGAGGCGTTCTGGGGCGGCCAGTAACGACTTCGGGGCCGCACCGTAGCGCTCGTGCCGGGAGAAGGCATCGCCGAGGTTGAGCCAGAAGGCACCGCTCGGTTTGAGCGTCCGGGCGATTCCGGCTGCTACTTCGCGCAGGCCCTCGACCCATTCGGTGACGGTCGGTTCGCTGCCGAGCTGGCCGGACGCGCCGTAGTCGCGCAGCTGGAAGTATGGCGGCGAGGTCACCACGCAGTCGACGCTGTCGGTCTTGAGGGTCGCCAGGGTGGCTACCGCGTCCCCGATGAGGATGGTGTTGCGCGGGCCGCTCATACCTGCGCCCCCTGCGTGATGCGGGCCGGGGCATCCGCAAAGAGCACGACGACGAACAGCGGCCAGGCTTCCGTGGGTTGCTTGCCCAAGACCTCAACGAGCTGGGCGTGGCGGCGCTCGTCGGGCACGAGCCACAGCACTCTGGGAAAGAAGCCGGAGCGGGCTTGCTCGGTGCCGGACTGCCAGTAGTGGCGGTAGGTTTCGCACTTGCGCGCGAGCGTCGTCTTGGACTCGGTGCCCCGGTCGACCTCGACAAACCAGCGGTCCTCGTAGTCGCCGAGCTGGATGCGCAGGTAGGCGTCGGGCTTGAGGACAACCCGGCCGCCGCCCGGCCCCGAAAACGACCGCCAGCAGGCTGGTTCGCCCGTGAAGCCCACCAGGCTCAAGTTCCCGGACCGCTCGGCTTCGACGAGCCGGACGTACGCTTCGGTGACGGCCAGGCTGTGCTCGAGGAAGGGCAAGCCGATGTTCCACGGCCGCAGTCGGTTGCTGCCCGGTTCGCTCAGGCGGTGGCCCGCCACGTCCAGGCTGTAGACGAAGCGACCTGAGCCCGCTCGCGTTCCGCCAATGGTTCGAGGTAGGCGGGTGACGAGACGCCGGTCAACCAACTGCGCCAATGCCTGCCGCGCCCGCCGCCGGGTGAGATCCGTGAAGCAGAGCCGTTCGAGCTGCCCACTGGATGCCAGCCGCACCCGCGCCAGGGTGGCCAGGACGAGTCGGTCACGAACAGAGAGGGAACGCTCCAGTTCGGCAACGGTTCGAGTAGTGACGTAGAGACGGTTCATTCATGTGTCCTCCAGTTAGTAGTAGGAGCCGTCTGCACTTTCGGCTTGAAAGCGCATCCTGACGTGCATGGGATGGTCAGCGTTCGCGACGCGATGGGAAGGGCGATCGGAAGGGCCCGGCTCACGTCGGCCGCTCCCTGCGACCGAGACCGCCAGCCACGGGGCCGCCGGTGTGCCGGGTAAGAATCGCGGCTTCGATGTCGGCCCGGCTCATGCCATATCGCGCCCGGGACCGGGCTCGGACAGCCGCAGCTTGGCCGGTGGCCGGCGGCGGTGGAAGGGTGACGGCGGTCGCTGGAGGAGCCACCCGCGCACCTGCCGAGAGGGTCGTCACGACTTCGTAGGCACCGAGGCCCTGGAGGTCGGTAGCTTCGAGCTGCGGGGTCAGCTCACGGGCGAGCGTCCGGGCATCGCCGGAGGCGACCTGGAAGATGACTCGGGAGCGGGCGTTCGCCAGTACTGCGGCTTGCAAGCCGTTGGGGAGCTGTCCGAGATGCTGGTGGGCCAGCGTCAGGCCGAGGCCGAGTCCCCGGGCTTGAGCGAGTACGTCGGCGATACCGAGCGGTAGTTTCAGGTAGTCCTGGAACTCGTCGATGACCATCATGGTCACCGGCCGGTCGGTGGCGGCAAGGGCGGCTCGGCGCTGCACCGCCTGCCAGACGCGAGCCACCAGGAGCGCCCCGATGAGCGCGGCGGCTTCTTCTCCGAGCAGGCCCTTGGCCAGCGGTACGAGCAGGATCTTGCTCTGCGCCAGAGCCCGGTCGAGGTCGAGATTGGGCCGTGCCTGACCGAGGATGTTGCGCAGCCGCCGCCGGAGCAGGAAGGCTCGGAGCTTGTTCAGCACTGGCCCAATTGCCTGCGCCCGCTCAGCATCCGACATCGCCGCAAACGCCGCCCAGAACGGACCGAGCGCCACGGGATCGTTGACGCGGGCCACGAGCCGCCGCCGAAACCCGGCGTCCGTCAGGAGCAGCGGCACCTCGGTTAAGGTCATCCCCGGCACGCCCACCAGGGTCAGGAGAGCCGAGCGGAGGATGTCGTCGGTGCGGGGGCCCCACGACGATTGGTACAAGCCGTGCAGGATACCGACGAGCTGCTCGGTGACGAGCTCCCGTTCGCCTGGGTCCGCGGCCAGCAGGTTGAGGCCGACTGGGCGCTCTTCGTCGGTCGGGTCGAGCACGATGACGTCATCCAACCGAGACGGTGGTACCCGGTCGAGCACATCCGCCACGAGATCACCCTTCGGGTCAAGCACGACGACGCCGCGACCGGCCGCCATGTCCTGAGTGATGAGCCCAAGCAACAAGGTGGATTTCCCGGAGCCGGTCGGCCCGATGACGTGGAGGTGCCGGAGGCTGTCGAGTACCGAGAGGGCCAGGGGACGCTCGGCTCCCGGGAAGGTGGCCCGGGCGACCACCCGGCCGGTGCGAGGGATGTCCGAGGCCGGGGCCAGTTGACGGCAACCACCCAGTCGCAGGCCCGGCAGCGACACATCGCGTAAGGGAAAAGCCACCAGCGCAGCCACTTCGGCTGCATTGAGCGTGGCGGGTATCCCGACGAGCGGCAGCCGGTGCTCGGCCAAGCTGCGGGCCACGAATCCGTTGGGCAGTCCGCGCCGATGCAGATGTACGCCGGGGGCGTTCGCTACGTGGAAGGCAGCCAACGTCCGCTGCATGAGCGACCGGGCACGGCCCTGGCTGGCCGTCAGCCCGACCCGGCCGGTGGCCACGAACAGCGGTGCGGCTTGCTTGGCGCGCGCCGCCCGCAGGCCTTCCGCATCCGGCTCGCCGTCCGGACGGCCGCGCCACAACCGACTCAGAACGCTGCCTGAAGACACATCCACGCCCGAGCTGACAGCGACCGGGCCGGTCGGCATGAGCGACCACTGCACCACGACTCGTTCACCGGGGCCGAGTGGCTGGAGGCTGGCAAGCAGCGCGGTCGAGACTGTCTCCGCCTTTTCGACCGACAACATCCGGCCGTGATTGGACAGCCCGAGCTGAGCGGCCAGCTTCGGCACGGGCAGGTCGTAGGTGTCGTCCGGGCGGACGCCGACGTTCGGGAGGGCGGCCCGCAGGCTCGCCAGCACCACCGGCGCGTGCCGCTCGGGCACAAGCAGGTGGTGGGCGATGCCGTCAGCCGTGGCCGATGTCTCCAGAACAACCGCCCGCGCCACGAACGGCCGGTGCAGCCGGGGCGCGACCAGACCCGACAGCCCCGACACGAACGCCACCACCGCGGCCGGATCGAGCCCACGCGGAAACTGCAAGACGTAGGCCACGAGTTCCTGCTGCCAGGTCAGATGGCTCCTGGAGCGGATCAGCAGTAGCCCGCCGATAAGGAGCAGCCCGCCGCCGGCCAGCAGGGCGAGGGCCAGGGCGCCGTTCATTCGCTCACCTCCGCCGTGGCCTCGATGGCCCCATTGGTTACCGCTGGCGCGGCCTGGCGCTCGTCCTCCTCTTGGAGCTGACGCGCCAAGGCGATGAGGGCCAACACATACAAGTGATAATTCGGCTCCTCCTTTCGTTGACCTCTCACGTGAATGCGTTGGCCCATGGGTTCCCTCCTTCGGCTTACGTGTTGACGGTGGTCAACATCGGTTGGCATATGAATAGGGCTGGCATTGATTCACCTCGCCCTATAGTTGTTATATGTTGACGGAGGTACACGCGGCTTTGGGCAAGTCGCTAGAAATACCGAACAATTACCGATACTTCTTGGGGATTGTCACAGGCTGAACAGAAGGCGGGTCACACAGCTCCCGCGCCAGGTCTTGCAGCTCATCTGCACGGGCTTCGGCTTCCCGCGCCGCCAGTTTTCCCATGAGCTTGATCCGACTCTTTCTGGGCATGACATATCGCAGCTCCGTTTCATGAGGAGAAAAGAATAATGATGGAAAGTTGCTGGTTCGGCCACGCTGGAACGAGACTCGGATGAGCTACGGCCGCCGGAAGAACCAGCGCAGGAGCCGCAGCACCACGAACAGGCCGAAGACCAGGAGTACCCAGCCGCGAATGCTCACGAGAGCAGCCCACAAGACGGGGCCGTTGACGGCCAGAACGAGCCAGAGAACCAGCAGGCGAGCGAACCAGGCCCGAGCGGGGCTGCCGTGCTTGCCGCTCATCTCGTAGGAGGCGCGGCGGGCAACCGCCCGCAACAAGTCGAGCGCGTCGAACTTGCTGTCGCGTTCGCTCACCAGCCAACGTCCCGCCGCGAGCCCCGCTGCGCCTGCCAAGCAGCCCGCTCGCGCTGGCAGTCCGCGCAGTTTGGGTCATACCGCCGCGTCGGCACCACCGGCTCGGTTAAGCGTTGGCGGGTCTGGTGCTCCAAGGTGGAGATTTCACGGAGAGCCCGTTCGTAGTTCGCCCGGACACGCAACCACTCCCGTTCCTCGCGCTGCGCCTGCATCCGCCGAACCTGCAGTTCGCGTTGCGCCTGAAGCCGCTGCTCGCGGTTCTCTCGCTCTACCTGCTCGTGCTCCAGCCAGGCCAAGCCTTCGGCTGCAGTCCAGCACACAAGACAGATCAGGCCCAAGACCAGTAGGCAGACGATGAAACCGGTCATCTGCCCTCCATGTAGCGCACGAGAATACGGGTGGCGGCATAGGCGAATTCCTCCTGCATGCGTCGAGCCAGGAACTCGGCCTCCGATCCGCGCGCGAGCTGCTCCGAGATGTCCGACTCGATGCGAGCCAGCGCCCGCACCCCTTCGCGGTGCAACTCGGTTCCGTTGGCGATTCGCCGTTCCGCCACCGCCGCGCGCAGGTCTTCCCGGCGTTCGATACCTGCCCGCTCAACCGCCGCCAGGTTGTCGATGTGTTGCAGCTCTTGCCGTGCCCGCCACGACAGCTCACTGCTCGCAGGGTCGTAACGGTCAAGGCCGGAACTGGCCGGCGTCTGCCCGTAGCCCGGTCGCTGGGGCCCAGTCACAGTTCAGTCCTGGCCGTGGCCACTGCCTGATCGGTGCGGCAGGGCGGGCACAGCCCCCGGTCGGCCAGTCGTTGCCAGTTGCGACGGCTAACCCGGCGTTCGGCTTTTCTCTCCAGTTGGTTCATGAATTTGGTCCTTTCGCTCAGCCGCCCCTTCTCTCGGCGGAATAGCGCGAGCGTAGAACTCCGCAAGCTCTTAGCACTAGGAAAACTTCCGCCGTATTGGGACGTTGCGGACTCGGGTGATTGACGAACCTGCGGAGTGCGGGTTCGCCGAGCTGACGAGTTGAGAGGTTGCCGGTTTGCGGCTTTGAAGAGTTGGAGACTCGAGCCGAATAGATATGCTTGAGCTTGTAATTAATGAATGAATGTCTTATTACTAATTAATCCAGGTCAAACCCAGAGTTCGTTCGCGCTCCGGGTTTGACCTGGCAACCCATGCCGGGCAAGAAACAAGGAGTCCGGCATGACAAGAACCCCCGCCCTTGATCGTCTGGGTGAGCGAACGGCAGAAGCGTTCCTTCTCCACGTCCTCACAACAGAATTTCAGACAGCAGACGACGCCAGCAACGGCCAGATCACTGTCGTGGATCGAGTCCGCATTCGGACCTACCTGCGAAGCCTCGATGAAGCCGACGCCGTGCACGTCGTCTTCCTACTCCGTAGCGGCCATATTGCCGATGTTCGAGTAGCCGTCCTGAAGGCCTTGGACTACCACGCCGCGCTCGGACTGGACCGGAACTTCGCCCAGATCATCGCCCACTGCCTCGATGCCGTCGAGTTCAACCTTTACGATCTCGGCGCCAAGATGCTTGACAGCCTCGACACGCTGACGGGCGATGTCAGCGCCGTGCTCGTCGAGCTGTACCGGACCGGTGAAGCGCAGATGGATGTCAACGACACGGCCAACGCCGAATATCTCAACAGCCTCGACGACATCGGCGGCGATCTCCGATTCGAGAGCTGCCGCCAGGTCATTGG
Organism: Frankia sp. CcMO1; assembly: GCF_977945845.1. Lineage (NCBI taxonomy): Bacteria > Bacillati > Actinomycetota > Actinomycetes > Frankiales > Frankiaceae > Frankia > Frankia sp. CcMO1. The sequence goes on along the minus strand of NZ_CDWTMG010000005.1, from coordinate 13,751 downwards.
CGATCTTGCCGGCCGCATGGTGGCCGCCCGCCTCATGAAGACCCGCGGCCTCGAACTGCTGCTCGCCTGGCTCGCCGCGGCGGACGCAGCCTGAACTGGTCGGCTGAGCCACATTTCAAGATCAAGAGGGAGCCCTCCGGTATGCCGGAGATGCCCACCAGCCTCCGGCTGGTGGGCATCCTTCGTTTGGCTGATTGGCGGGGTATGCTTCTCCTCCCCAGTCGGGTTGATCACTCGCCTTGGGGAACGTGTGGTGCACCGCTCGGACATCGACCAGATGACCCGGGGCTCGCCTCACGAAGGCACACCCGCGTCAGACGGTTCTCCTGCGAAGCAGTTGGGAGTGCCGATGCACGAGTCAATGCAAGTTGTCGAATGCCTTACCCGCGAACTGGCGAACCTGGCTAGCTACGGCTGCCAACCGGAACGGCTCGCCAGTCTTCCGACCCTCAGGGAGGTGATTCGGGTGGGCGACTCTTTGCAGCGGTCAACCGGCGAGGTGATGCTGGTGATCTTTGTCGAGGCGATCATGTCGCTCACTGGTGTCTACATGTTCAAAGGACACGAGGTCCCCGCTGGCACGCTCAAACGTTGCTATCTCGCGGTGTTCAACCTTGATCCGGTTGAGCCGCGAGTGGATTTCCGTCGTCAGCATGTCATCATTTGGCTTCAGAAAGCTGGAGCCCTGGGTGCCTGCAAGATTAGCAAGTGGCGCACTTCTCGTTATGAGGGTGCGTTCCTGGAGATCTTGGCAGAGCATATCATTACGACGCACGGGGCCGAGCCACGAGCGATCTGATCCCAATGCCAGGGACTTAAGCGGTTTCGGACTCGTTCGGGGTTGCCTGGGCTTGGTGACACTTGGTCACGCTGCGGGTTGGTGATCGAGGCGGTCGGTGTGCGGGGCCGGGCCGGATGCTGCCCTGGGGGCAGACTGTCCGGGTTTGAGGGGGCCTGGCGTTTTTAGGGTGGAGGCTCCCCAGTACAAAGAGGGTGCTTACGCCATTCTCGTGCCAGGGAGCCTCCACGTGTCTTTGTACTCCGTTTCGTCGGTAAACGCGACTGCTGGCGTGGCGGAGGGGGAGAATCTCCTCTCGCGGGTGGTCGCGGTGCCGGTCTCGGCACTGGTGTGGCCGGTGCGCGAGGGCTCGGGCGGAGACGATCGGTCGGGGCTGGTGATCGCGCCGGCGGTCCCGGTCCGCTCGGGTGACCTGGTGGTGTGGTGCACGATTGTGGCGGTGACCAGGGCGAAAGTCCGCCGCGACGGACGGGTTCAGGCGGTAGGTCGCCCGGCCGAGTTGGCCCGGCTCGGCGCGCTGGAGGAGGAGTTGGACGTGATGGCCGGTCCCGGGACGGTTGATCGGGTCGCGGCCGGGGTCACTCTGGTGGGGAAGATCAAGGGGGCCCGGCGGCGGGAACTGGACGTGGCGTTCGTCGTGCGGGCGGTGCTGCTGATGACGCTGATGCCGGACGCTGATTACCGGCAGATCATGACCGTGCTTTTGGGGGATCTGATGCGGTTGCCCTGGACGCGAGAGCGGGTGATCCCCTCACCCACGGTCCTGTCCCGGTGGCGGGCCGCGATCGGGGCCGAGCCCCTGCGACGGTTGCAGCAGCTGGTGCTGGACGCGACCATCGCCGAACTACGTTCCGGCGCAGGTGGTATCGATATCGGTGGGGGTCTGCGGGTCGCCTCGATCGATGGGTCCGTGACCCGGATGCCGGATACCGGCGCCAACCGGGACGAGTTCGGGACCTCCGCCAGCGCTGGCAGCGGGTTCCCCCAGATCCGCCACCTCCTGATCTCGGACGCGCTCACGAGGGCCACCCTGGCGGTCGTCACCGGGCCCGCCGGCGGCGACAAAGGAGAAGCCGAACAGCAGCTTCTGGACCGGGCCCTGGTCGAGTACCCACAGGTGTTCACGCCCGACCGGGTCTTTCTGATGGACCGCAACTTTCCCGGCGTCCCCCGGATCAGCGCCGTCCTCGCCGCGGGCAGCCATGTCCTGATCCGGGTGAAATCCGATATCCGTCTGCCCCCGATCGGTGCGACCTTCACCGACGGGTCGTATCTGGCGAGTTTGTCCGGCGGTGGGAGCACCCTGAGGGTGCGGGTGATCGAGTACCACGTGACGCTGGCCGGGGCCACGACCCCGGAACTGTTCTGCCTGATCACCGACCTCCTCGACCCGATCGACCATCCGGCGCATCTACTCGCCGCGGCCTACCGGTGGCGGTGGGACGGATCCGAAACCGCCCTGCGGGAAGCGAAATCCACCCTGAACGGAGCTGGACCCGGCACCGGGGCCATGCTCCGCTCCCAGACTCCGGTCCTGATCACGCAGGAACACGCCGCCTGGATCACCAGCACCGCCCTGGTGAATGCCCTGACCCGGACCTCCGCCTCAACCAGTCGTCCCACCACGAAAGGCTCCCGGACCGGCCGGCCGGTGCAGGCGCGGGATCTGTCGTTCACCACCGCCCGCCGCACCGCGATCACCAGTATCACCGCGGTACTGCCGTCCGCGGTGCGAACCCAGGTTCACGCCACCGCACTGACCGCCATCGCCGCCAGCCGCATCACCACCGATCGCAACCGCCACCGGGACCGAAAGATCAAGACCAGTCAGCCGTTTCCCCACGCCACCCTGGGCATGAGCACGGTCGTGACCCCCGCACTCATCCATGTCTGCGGAGCCAGCACACCGGCGTCCGCCACGATCACCGACCTACGCACGGCCGGCCCCGCCGCACCCCCAGCAGAGAAAATCACCGAATACGCGGCCTGAAACCAGCCGCACGGGCGACCTCCAACAGCATCACCGCAGGACCTGTGGACCCTGACGCCTCCGGCCGCACCGCCGGTCCTCACCATGCCCACCCGCACTTCGTTGCTCTCCGCAACCACCCCACCCACCGAAACAAGTCACCCGACCCCAATGAAACCGCTTAAGTCCCTGGCATTGGATCTGATCCGGTCAATCCAACAGTCGTTGTGATCCCGTCATACTGGACAAGTGAAAATGGAGCTACCGGAAGGTCCGGTAGTAGTCAGGCAGGCGACTCCCTCAACCAAGCTCTACGGAGAAGCCTTGGCGGATAAAACCCGCAACACAGTGCATCACGGATGTGTCGGGTCGAGCTAGTCTTGACCAATATTTGCCCTTTGGCTGACGAGGAGTTTGAAGACCGCTTAGACGTGGCCTTGTCAGCGACGGCCGTAAGACATTGGTTCTCTAGAAGGCCTAAAATACCGAGAACCTACCTAGCAAAGGCTCGGAGATCTCGCCGATGCAGGTACGCCGATGGAGTTTCGTTCACGACTGGATGATCCAGTACGGCGGCCCCCGGGATACGCGATCCCGGGGGCCGCATCCATTTCGCGTGGGTCAGGCTCGCCCGATCAATTGCATAGCCACTAGCGTTAACACCGGACCGATGGCGCGAGCGGGTCAATCTCAAGCCGAACCCGCCGTCCGCGACGCCCACGTCACGTCGTTCACCGTGAGCGTCCCCTCCAGCTCATCTAGCCAAGCGCATCAGACGGTCGAAAAGGGCGCGGATGTGCTGCAGTGGGCCATTGAGAAACTACCGGCGCTTTGTTTGGCCCGATCATCCGGCACAGGGGAATTGAGTACCGCGTGGAAGGCCTACTGGCGCGGCAAGCGCCTACTTGACGCGCCCCATCATTCACCGAACGTAAGTTCGACCTCGAAAGCAATGGGTGTGCGTCTCTGAAGTGTCTTTCTTGTCACCAATCCAGACAGCGGCGTACACGCACTTTGATGTGCTGAGCATTACGTTGCCGTAGGTGGGCGCTCCGACATACGGCGCATCGAAAGCAGACCGCGCGTTATTGTCGTCTGGTCGGACGATGTCAACATGAATAGCGATGTTAGTGGGAATGCTCGCCTTTGGAAACGGTTCGAACCGGGCCCAAGCAACACCGCATCCAGGTGAATACTTGAGTTGCGCTGAACCTGCGGGCAGGCCGTTGTAGTCGACTTCAGCGTCATTGAGCTGGTATTCGGCGGGATCAGAAGCGCATCCTGAGTCCTCGGGATCAGCGCCGTCCTTGATGACCGCTGGGGCTGTCCACTCGGGCTCTGACCTACCGTCTGAGTGCTGCTGATATAGAACCACGATGGCGATTAGGGTCGCCGCGACAACAACGCTGCCAACGGCTCCTATGCGCCACCAATGTCTCTTGGCAATTCCTCGCGGCGCAGCTCCAACCGACACATCTTGTACTTCGGCCCGGTCATCCGTCTTGGTGCTATCGGCGTCCGAGACAGTGCCAGCTGCCACCACGGCGTGCGCCCCTGCTGCTCGCAGCGCCTCCCACCGAGCCAGCCAGTCGTCCGGATCACTGCCGCACGCCTTCACGTAGGCCGCAACAGTTGGCCAGGTCGGCATCTTGCGACCGCTAGCAGCGTCTGACAGCGCCGTCGCAGACTTCCCTGACCGCCTCTCCATCGCCGCATAGGTGGGCTCGCCTGCCTTCCTGCGCAGTTCGCGTAGGTCATGGGCGAAGGCGGCCAAGGGGCTCTCGTTCGGATCGAGAGGTGCTTCCGGCCTGCCCATCTCTGCTCCAAGGTTGTCCGCGTTTAACCGCACCGCTCCAGTCCGAGCAAGATCCGGGTCAACCGGCTCCCGAAGCGCTACACAAGTACTCCGACCATCTCGTTCTGCCTCAGCTCCGGCTGAATCATCTCATGATCGACGTTGAGTCGGGCTCGTTTACGGCAGTCCCTCGCACGCATGGACCTGCACGCTCCCTCTGCGAGGTGCCGCCGCCTCACCTCTCCATCAACAACGGAAGGCCCATCATGAGAAGCACACGAGCTAGATCGTTCGGTCGGCACGCCCGAGTGGACACCTTCAGCTCCCGGCCCACGCGTCGCCGGATGGCTCTGCGTTGGGGTGGAGTGTTGGCGTCAATTGGGGCCGCCGGAGCCATCACCGGAATTGCGCCGGCCGAAGCGGTCACCGGCTATCACGTCATAGTTGGCTCTCTGGGCCTCAGGGCGCACAACGGTCCAGGAACGGGCTACGACGTTGTGGGAAGCCTGGTCAACGGCCAGGAGATCGACATCGCCTGCCAGACCAAGGGCAATCTGGTGGGCACGGGGCTACCAGGTACGCCCACCGACGTCTGGGACCAACTCACCAACGGCTGGTTCATCACCGACTACTACACATCGACAACAGGCTTGGGCGGCGCCTACACCCCCGGTATCCCTGAGTGTGGGGTCGCCCCCGCCCCTGCGCCGCCGCCCGCTCCGGTGCCGCCCACACCTATCTACCAGCGCCGAGTTGCAGCCGCCTGGGCTATTCACAACTACAACCTCAATCCGAATAACTCGCCCTATTTCAATGGCGGGAGCAGCGGCACCGATTGCACAAATTTTGTGTCGCAGGCTCTCTGGGCCGGAGGACTGTCAAGAACACCCGACTGGACAGATAGCTCACCAGATAAGTATGTCGCTAGTTGGAAGAAGGGCGGAACGCCTGCAGAAGTTCAAGCCAATGCGTTCAAGGACTACGTCGTCAACAACAGGTTGGCAACGATAACAAGGGCCAACTGGTCGGATAATACCGCTGGCGGCGCGCAGTGGGGCGACATCATCGCGTACGATTGGGAGATCAAGGACGGCATCCGGCGCCGACATGGAGCGGATGGCTTCATAGACCATCTCGCCATTGTCACCGGATTCCGCGACCAGACAAATCCTCTAGTCACTCAGCATTCGACTTCGCGGCTAAATCGCTATTGGTCTTGGGATCCGGCTGCCAACGATTGGATTGAGAACAGCTACAAGGCCAAGGGTAAAGATCAGCAGCCGCGAGTTTACTTGATTCACATTATCAAGTAAACTCGAACGGTAAGAAGAATAATCTCATTACCGACTTCAATCAACATGGACTGTCCGGACTATATCTCGCCAACGACGGTGGACCACGGGTTGACATGTGGACGGGTCAAAATCTGGAGTCAGGATGGTTCTGGATATTTACGCCCGTCAAATCAATCGGAACAGCAATTACCGACTCATCCGGCTCGAACCCACCCTTTTACTACGTTGTCATCCATACTTATGGCGTTATAGATCTCCGCGTAATCGCTGTGCAGTTCGTGATAATCATTCTACTGGCGGTCGTGATTCCATACCGGATCTGTGGGCGTGGTCGGTTCGGGATGGCAATGGGTATTGCCGCCGCACTGACAAGTGTCGCCCTAGCGCTAAGCGTGGGAATCATGAGTCCTTTTACCGGCGGTAGACCGTTAGTTTCGATCTTATATTATATCGCTACCGCGATCATTGTCGTGAGTTCGGTAGCCGTCATTGCACTCGCCCTATCCCGGAAGCGAGCTTTTCGAGCTGCTTCGCAAAAGGGGTCACACGCGGTCAGACGCGGTTAACCGCGTTGTCCGCATAGTCGAGAGCCCTTTTCGAACAGTGCAAGCCCGCCCGAGGATTGGTTCGAGGCGACGCGTGATCGATCCGATTTGACGTCGATAAGGAAAGGATAGGACAGGAGTTCAACTGCGCGTTCCGCTGACCAAGAGACGACGAGATCTTGGAATCACCCGATCCCTGCCCTACACGAGTCCGTACGCACGGCGTTAATAACGGCTCCGAACCGATCCATTCGCCTGTCGGCAAACACTTCAGGAGGTCTACTTTCGCGGATCCAATCTCAGAAGCTGCAGGCATTCGTCGCGCATGAATCCCTCAACTACCAACGGAGGGTTGTATTCAATCCCTGATGCGATCTCACGGGTATGGATACGAATCTGGCGCCAATTTGGCCCGGGCGTCCTTGCGTCGAGTGGGCGACCCTGCACGTCCTCGATATATGTCCCGAATACAATGCCGCTCAACTTGGCCCATACCGCTCCTGCCGCGCACATTGGGCATGGCTCGTGCGTGGAATACAACCATGCCCCAGGCAAATATCGGTCTCCAATCAAAGCTGCGGCTACGCGCAGCGAATTCAGTTCGGCATGAGCCGTCGGATCGCTGGAGCCGGAAAGAGTTGTGTAGGAAGCGGCGAGAATATTACCTTCGCGAACTACGACGGAACCGATTGGATACTGTCCTGACTCATTACCTTTATGCGCTTGTTCGATGGCGGTTTCCATCGGCAGTCGAAATGGATGGTGCGCTGACATGCGAGCTTTGCTCCTTAGTCATCTAATAATAATGACTATCTCTATCATTTCCAAGGTGAACAATTCGACGGAGGTTCCGGCGCTGTGCTGACTGAGCGGAAAATTTGTTGGCGAATTACTCGGAAATGCAATCTCAGATGCGTCCACTGCCTGGCCGGCGACGGAAATCTGTACCGACAAGACCTCGATGAACCCGATCTTTTGCGTATCGCTGAAGCAGTCATTGATATGGGCGTCACAAGAGTAACTTGGACTGGCGGCGAGCCCTCTCTCTCAGCAAGTTTGCCGTCACTGATCACACTTCTGCAGAATGCGGGCGTGTCCCAGGTGCTCACGACTCATGGCTTAAGAATCTCAGAAGAGTTGCGGCAGGCAGCCGACCCGTCTCTTGTCAGATTTCGTGTCAGCTTTGACGGCCTGGAAGAAACGCACAACAAGATCCGAAAGTCGAAAGGCTTTCGCCGAACCCTCGCGACCACTCAATCATTGATTGAGTGCGGATTCATTGTCGAGGCAAACATATCCGTCATGCGGGAGAATGTTCAGGAGGTGCCAGATCTGGCACAACTCCTTAAAGCCCAAGGAGTGAAGCGAATCGTGCTTCTTACTCTCATGATGAGGGAGAGTGCCATCAACAACGGACTCATTGGGCCGTCTCGCGAGGAGCTGACGGCTCTCAATGAGAGACTTGTGCATGCGGGCTTAACGGACATAGTAGCCCTAAACGACTACGGTCAGAGTGATGATCGATATGTTGTAGTTGAGTCAGATGGTGAAGTATTCATTTGTGCGGATACTTTGGACACTTCGTATGGGTCATTGTTGGAGAATTCACAAAATCTGGCCGACGCACTCGCGGCTCAAACGCTGAGTCACCGGCAGCTGATGTCAGGCGCACGATGAAAGACATCATTGTAACTATGCGGTCCATCGGGGGCAGGAAAGACCACGGCTATCCGAGAAATCGAGCGCGCCAGGCCTGATATCTCTGTTGTGCCTGAGCCAACTCCCGAACAAGAGCTGTCTGGGCTTGAGCTAAGGAGCACCGACCGATCGGGAGTAGAGCTTCAGCGCAGGATCCTCCAGCTCAAGAAGGACGCAATTTGCTCATGCATGGCATCGACCATTGTTGTGGACCGATGGTTTGCAGAGGACCGTGAAATATTCCTGCGGATGCATCAAGCTCTGGGAAACCTATCTCAACGACAAGCTGATGAATTGAGAGTCAGTATCCTTGAAGTCGAGAAAACTTTTCCTACTCCTCGGCTGTGCATTTATCTATACGGCGAGCCGGAATTTCTGCGGCGTCGACTCATTGCAGACGAGCGCCCCGAATGGCTCGTGCGATCCTTGGATCTACAAATTCCCTTCTATTGGAAATGGATTTCCGAGGAGGATATGCCGATTCGAATGGTAGATACTTCAAAATCGACCACGCTTCAGGTGGCCGAAATCGTGGATCAGATTTTGGAAGATGAACTTAGTAGCGATTATTGTTGACAGGTCCAAGGAGTAGGACCTTCATTCGAGTGGGTGACATCAACATGGCTCAGGACACGGAACTCGACTACCTAGGAAATGAGCGAGACAGAGCTTTTCAACGCCAGCAGTCTACCTGGCAGTCGCAGGATCATGCTTGGCAAGTCCGTAGGTCGGCCCAGGAGGCTCTCAACCAAGCGCGCGATCGACAGCAAGAAACCTACGAACTCCAGCAACGTGCCTGGGAGCATCGTAGGTCGGCTCAATCGGCTACGAGCCAAGCTTACGAAGAGAAACAAGAAGCCTACGACGACCAGCAGCAGGCATGGGAAGAGCTCCAGCGTCTGCGCGACAGCAATGGCCCTCGTATCGGACAGCTCCGTGAGGAGCATGACGACATGTTCGAGCGAATCAAGTCGCTTTCGGTGGACATCGACAACGCTTTTTCTTGGGGCAACAAGGACGACGCTTTCAACATGATTGAGGAGGTGAAGCAGCTTCGTAGTGACATCCGCGAGCTGCCACCGCAGTGGCGAGAACTGTCTAGCGATATCAATGATGCCAAGGAGGTTCATAGCCGAGCATCAGAGCGATTCCGTCCTCTCCAGGCGGAATTCCTGCGGTTGCGCAGTATCTCGGACCAGGCCAAGGTTGAACATGAAAGGGCCCGCGATGAATTCAGGGCCGCTCAGGCCGCCCGCGCTGAGGCTCAGGGAGCGTTTGAGATAGCTAAGGCAGAGCATGAACGTTGCCAAAATGAGTTTCAAGAGGCAAAACGAGAGGCCGAGCGCTCCAAGGACATATTCAATCGTCGTCTGACAGAACTTCGCGCCGAGCAGCAGCAGCGCAAGGACGACAAGCGTTCACTCGCTCAACACGCTGGCGTGCCTGAGCAGTACTGGGATGACGTGTGGGTATCTACTGATGACGACGGCAACGTCAATATCTACTTCGGTGGCGTAGATGAATCCGCGGGCGACGGCCACGGGCACTACGTCATGGACGCCTCCGGGCACGTGACGTATCGACGCGACCCGTTTGAGTCTCACGGCGCGCACAATTTCACCGACTACGAGGAGCGACTGGCGGCGCCACCCCGCGCTCAGAAGAGTAACTGGTACACGAAGAGCGATGGCCGAGACGAAACGATCCATCTGATGGTCGATAAGGATGGACTTCCGACAACGCAGTATCCTCATGTCCATGTCATCCACGACGAGAAGCATGACGAGATTCGGATTGTGGCCTCGTATGGCCCGCACAGTCATTCTGACTACAAGATCACTTTGAGCGGCGATGCATCTGGCAACGAGGTCAACGCGGCAGTGGACGAGATGAGGCGCTACCTTTAAGCTTGACCATTCAAGCGAAGAGTTTACCATTGGTGCTATGGGGACCGCCGCTTTAAGTGAACGAATGGCCTGGGATGAAATCGCAGGGGCAACCGATCAGGTCGGGATGTACTATCAATGGTGTCGCGCAGTCCTCAGGGCTCATGAAGCTGCAAGGATTACACGGACTGGGGCAGCCGGGATGATGTGTCCGCGACAGCATATGGATCAGTTTCGACCCCTAGAGGAATCTGCTGACGTCCAGATAATTATGAACTACGCCTCCGATATTTTCGATGGTGCAGCATATATTGGGGCGGAGGGCAACCTCGATAGAGATTGGGGCTATATCTCAGAAATCGTTGCAAGGCACAACTGATCAGCAGTTCGTTCGCCAACGGCCGAGGACGACCGTTGCATCGCTCGATTCCCTGTGCTCCATGTGGCCGAGTCATGTCAGGATCGAGTCATGCCTGACGAGCAGATCACCAGCATTCTCGCCCTGGACGGCCTCCACCTTGTAGCGACCCTGGTCCAACCAGACGAGCCCACAGACCGAGCCATCGTCCTCGTCCACGGTGGCGGTGTCACCCGAGAAGAGGGCGGCTTCTTCACCCGCCTGGCCGCCGGCCTGGCCGAGGCTGGCGTAGCCTCGCTGCGCTTCGACCTGCGTGGCCACGGAGAGTCGGAAGGCCGGATAGAAGACCTGACCCTCGCCGCGGTGCTCAACGATATCCGCGTCGCGCTGGCCGCCGTCCGCGAGCAGACCGGCGCAGCGAAAGTCAGTCTGTTGGGGGCGAGCTTCGGCGGCGGCATCTGCGCCTACTACGCCGCCAAGCGCCCGGCGGAGCTGGAGCGCCTCGTCCTCCTCAACCCCCAGCTCGATTACAAGAAGCGGACCATCGACAGTCGACCGTTCTGGCAAGACGATCACTTGGTCCCGGAGGCTGCCCGTGAACTGACCGAGCAGGGCTACCTCGACTTCTCACCGAGCATCCGCCACGGCCGGGCGATCTTCAACGAGGTGTTCTGGTTCGACGTCGAGGATGTGCTCGGCCAGATCACGGCGCCGACGCTGCTGGTCCACGGCACGAAGGACACGCTCGTGCCGATCGAGACGACGCTGGCGGCGCTGCCGAAGTTCCGAGCTGAACACCGGCTGGTCAAGATCGAAGGCTCGCAACACGGCTTCGCGGTTCATGATGACCCGCAGTACCTCAACCCCCAGAGCCAGGAGTGGCAGGCGTTCGTCATCCGGACGGTCACCGAGTGGATCACGGCCTGACGGAGCCGGCCGGGCAAACCCGGTGGGCTATTGGAGCACCGCTTCCCGGAACCGCTGCACCGCGGGGCGGTCCGTCCACGGTGCGAGCCGAGCCGCGACCTCACCGAGCACTCGCCGCGTCCGCTGCGAACTCGTCGCCGTCGCAGCCTGGAGCGAAGCCAGGCCGACGCGCGCCGCTTCGTCCGGCTCACCGCACAGAGCCAGCGCCACGCTATGTCGGGCTCGAAAGAACCCTTCATCCCGGCGCGACAACGTGCCCGTGGCAATCACGCCTCCGAGCAGCTCCGCCGCCCTCGCGGGCCAGCCCACCTCGATGTAGCAGACCGACACCCGCAAGTTGAGGGTGGCGTCCGTCAACGACGCGCCGAGCGAGCTGCCCTCGTCACCCGCCTGGTCGAGCAGCCCCCGGGCATCGTCGAGTTTCGTCAGCACGGTCGGTGCCGATTCGCCCAGCATGGCGAGCCCCAACGCTTCCTGCTGCGCTACCTCGGCCCGCATTCGCATCGGCAACTGCCACGGCCCTTCTTGCGCTGCTTGCGCGAGCGTTAGTGTCCGCAATCCGTCGCGCACGTCGTAGGCCATCTGCGACCGGCGCAGCAAGACGTAGCCCTGGAGCTGGGCGCTCCCTGCTTCTTGCGCCCATTCGGCCGCTCGGTCGTACCAGTAGGTGGCCGACTCGAAAGCGCCGGCATCGCGGTACAGCCACCCGGCAAACTCCGACCCTCGGGCGGCTAGACACAACAGCTCCCGCCGGACCGGCAGGCTCACCCGCCGCGCACTCGTCTCAATGGCGGCAATCACACTCAGCGCTGAGGGCAGCGCCTCGACTGGCCCCTGGTCACCGTCCCGGGTCTGACACTCCACGAGCTTGGTCTCGAAGTAGGGCACCTGCTCGGCTTCGGTCTGCTGCCCTGCCTCATCCACCGTCTGGCTCAGCTCGCGCAGTTGGTTGACGTTTAGGTGCGGCAGTCCCGAGACATCCACCGAGGCAGCTGATTCGCCTGACCAGGCTCCGCCGTGGGGCTGTTGCGTCACAACCGCCTGTGGCGCGGAACTGCCTGGCCGACCGTCTGTTTCGGCGAAACGCGCCCGCTGCTCATCGGAAGCCTGCGCCAGCGCCGTATCGAGCATGGCCTGAAACTCGGGACGGGGACAGCGGTTCGTTCCGGCCGCTTCCCATTTCGAGATGGTCCGAGGGCTGACGCCCAAGTACTCGGCGAATCCCCGCACGCTTAACCGGAGGGCTTGGCGAAGCAGCCGGGCTTCACGCCCGGTCCATTGCTGCACCATTGCCAACGTTGACCCCCGTCATCCGTCTCGCGATTTGGGACACCTTACCGGGTGATCATGGGGCATCGGAAGGGCAACGGAGGTTCCACGCACGGCCATCTTGCCAGGTCAAACCCTCCGCCAGGGTTGATATCGGCACCGGGACAGGGCGCCGGAATCCCTTTCAAACCCGCCCGTCTCGGTGCCCTCCATCGTTCACGGACGAGCGAAAAGGTACGTGATGCCGAAACCTATTCTGGTCGGCTACCAGACGGTGCGCGTCAGTACGTCACCAGAAGAAGTGAAGCGCGGGCGGCGTCTCCTGACGCGATTTGCAGCTCAAGAAGGCTACGCCCTGGCCGGCATTTTCGTGGAGCGCGATGCGAATCGGCCGTGCTCGGCGCTCGTGGCGCTCATTGAGGCGGCGCGCCGCGGTGGCGTGTCAGCTATCGCCGTACCAACCTCAGCCGACCTGGGCAGCCTGCCTCGGGTGCAGCGCCTCACCCGCGAACGCTTGATCCGTGAGACCGGCCTGCGCGTCCTGATCGTCGAGGCTGCCCAGTGAACGGCGCTCAGTCGCAGACCGGTCAGCCGTACGCGGGAGATCGCGTGGTCATGGAGGTCGTGGGTTTCAACGGGCGGGCCAACGAGATTGAGTTCAAGTTCCGGCGCGACGGCATCGAAATCTGGCATCAGGAGCATTGCTGCGCCGTGCTTGATCGAGATCTGCTGCGGCAGTGGCTGATGCGGCCCTGGGGCCCGCTGGTGGTCGATGAAGTCCGGCTCGGTGGCGGGGCGGGTGCGGCTATCGCCCTGAGCCTTCCCGGCATCCCGGCCTGGACACTCTCGCCGGTTGTGCTCGCCCAACTGCGTGAGCGGGTGTGAGGCGGATGGAGCCGAAGGCCTTACAGAAAGAGCTCGAGGCCCGGGGCCTGGTAGTGCTAGCAGTCGCTCAGCACCGCGCCAGCCCAGAAGTCCTCGTGGTCTACCTGCATGGCAATGCCGGGCAGTGGGTGCACGGGATGGCGCTGGAAGTCTTCCGAGGGGTGCCCGGGGTCATCGCGGTCGTGGAGAGCGTGCAGACGCCGTCGATCATTTTGGTTCGGGTCGAGCCGATCGACGCGGCAGGCAACGCATAACCCGGATCGGTCGGTCCGGCAAATATGCCGCCCGGCGACAAGTTTGTCCGCTGCATCAGCCCAATAGGCGT
>NZ_CDWTMG010000004.1:33820-61890 GCF_977945845.1 Frankia sp. CcMO1 | reverse complement strand
TTTCGTCAAAAAAATCTTCGGCCGGTTCCCGGCTGTTCAGGAACCCATCCGGGCCGGGCTTCGCGGTACCTCGGCACCGAGCGCGTCAGCGGCCGCGAGGGTCGCCCGGCTCGAGGCGAGCAGCTCCGCGGTGACACCGGTGTCGCTGCCGCGGCACATCCGCAGGAAGGCCGCCGCGGCGGCACGATGCCCCTTGTCCTGCGGCCCCTTCCAGGCGGAACGTCCATCGATCACCAGTTCGCGGTAATCGTCGATGCGGACGTGCCGGCTGCCCGCCAGCGCCTCGAGATGCTCCTTACGCACTCCGCGGGGACGGGCGGAACTGTAGGAGATGGCCGACAGGGAACCGTCGGCATGCCGGAGCGTGACCGCCACATCGGGAGCAAGCAACAGCTCGGCCTCCCGCCCGGCAAGCGCCGTCACCATGTCCACGTCGCTGCCGGCGAGCGCGGCGCAGGTGTCGACGAAGTGGCAGACCTCGCCGAGCAGCCGGCCACCCTGGACCCGGTCGTTGTACCAGTGGTCGGCCGGCACCGGCCCGGCGGCGATCCGATAGCTCAACGTGAGAGGACCGTCCCGGTCGGCCAGCGCCGCGCGGGCTGCGGTGACCGCCGGAGAAAAACGCCGGTTGTAGCCGACGACAAGCACCCCGCCGCCGGTCGCCGCCGCCTTCTCCACCCGGTTGAGCTCGTCGAGGCTCAGCGCGAGCGGCTTCTCGCACCATACGTGCCGACCGCCTTCCAGGGCCCGGGCGGCGAGGTTGGCATGTGTCTCATGCGGCGTCGCGATGACGACCACGTCGACGTCGTCGTCGTCCAGCACGGCGTCGGCGCCGGCCACCGCCCCGGCGAACCCGTGCCGGTCCGCGAAGGCCCTGGCCGACCGGCCACCGGCGGAGGCCACCGTGACCAACTGGTCGAACCCGGCCGCCCGGAACGCGGGCAGCAGAACCGATCCGGAGAACGTCCCGGCCCCGATCCAGCCGACCCGACTGCCCCGACGTCCCGCTGGGGCGGATCGCTGGCGGGGCACCCGCGGCCGCGGGCTGACCGACCGGTCCCGGGCCAGGCCCGCGCTGTGCGCCGGTGCGGTCCCGGCCACCGCGGACCCGGCCTGTTCGGGGGCGGCCTGTTCGGGGGCAGCCGACGCCGGGTAGTCGAAACGGATCCCCAGGTACGGCTCGCTACGGGTGGCGACGATCTCGTAGGCCCGCGGCGCCGCGTCGATCGGAAAAGCGTGGGTGACGAGATCATCAACTTGCAGCCGGTCGGCCGCGAGCAGGTCGAGCACGGCCTCCTGGTTGCGTCCCTCGGTCCAGCGGACCTGCCCGGCCGGGTAGTCAACCCCCCAGTCCTCGTAGCCACGCTCGTACCGCCCCGGCCCGTAGGAGCGGGCGAAGCGCAGCGTCAGCTCCTTGTCGTAGAACGGCGCGCGCAGCAGGCCCAGTCCGACGTCACCCACCACGACCAGCTGCGCCCGGTCCCGGGCCAGCGCGGTGGCCCGCATGACCGGTTCCGCCGAGCGACCAGCGGCGCAGATGAGGACCGCGTCGGCACCACGGCCCCGGCTCCAGGCGCGGACCGCGGCGGTGGTGGCCTCGCCGGACTCCCGCAGCGCACGGACACCGCTCGCCCCGGCGGTGACCAACGGAAGATCGGCAAGATCGATGCCGGCGACGTCACATCCGCTGGCGAGCGCGAGCCGGGCGGCGAGCTGACCGACCAGCCCCAGCCCGACGACCACCACCTTCGCCCCGGGACCCACCTCCGCCAGGCGCAGCCCGTGCAGGGCGATGGAGCCGATCGTGGCGAACGCCGCCGCCCCCGGGTCGGCCCCGTCCGGAACCCGGGCGCAGAGCAGCCCGGGAACGGCCTGGAACTCGGCGTGGTTGGCGCGCCCGGCCCCACCCGTGGCGACGAGGTCACCGGGGCGGATGCGGTCGACCGCGGAGCCCACCTCGACGACGCGACCACATCCGCTGTAGCCGAGGGGGACGTCGGCGCCGAGCCGATCCCGGACCGAACGCGCGGCCGGGATGAGACCGTCGGTCCTCGCCTTCTCCGCGACCTTGCGGACAAGGTCCGGACGGGCCCGCGCCTTGGTCAGCAGCCCAGAGCGGGCGAGCGTGGTAACGGCACGTTCCGTGCCGGCGGACACGATCGTCGCAACGGTCGCCACCAGCACCTCGGTCGGACCGATGACCGGCACGGGAACGTCGACGACGCGCACCGCCCCGCCGGACGCCGCCTGCACCACCTGCTTCACCACACCACCTGCTTCACCACACCACCTGCTTCACCGCGTCACTGGGGCGCCGCCGCACCGGCCGACGGTCGGCGCCGGCAGGCGGACTCGCACCCACTCGCGGACCCGTACCGGCGTGTCGGCTCGTACCGGCGTGTCGGCCCGAGTCTTCGGTACGACCGGGGGAAGTGAGGGCGTCGGGGGCGCCCACGCTCGCATCATGCTGCGCAGTGTAGTTGATGCATTACATTCAGCGATGAACATCGGCCTCGCCCATCCGAAGTGTCAGACCCGGAGGAACGGCATGCTCGAAGCGTCGGCCGCCGCGTGCATCGTCACCCTTGCGGCGACCCCGATCGTCATCGTCGGCATGCGCCGGATGGCGGCGATCGACGAGGTCACTGCGCGGTCCTCGCACCAGGTCCCGACCCCGCGTGGCGGCGGTATCGCAGTCGTCCTCGGGCTGTTCGCGGGCATCGGCCTGGCGGTGTGCATCCCTGGGTACGGCGACGCCCGCGACCTGCTGTCGTTGACCATCGGCATCGCCCCGTTCGGCCTGATCGGACTCGTCGAGGACCTCAGCGGCATCACCCCGCTGCGCCGGCTGGCCCTGCACGTCACCGCGGCCGTCGTCGTCGCGGTGACGACGGTGCTCGGGGCGGTGCTCGACGACCCGGTTCCGAGCGGCACAACCGTCCTGCTCGTCACGATCATCGCGCCGATCTGGATCACCGCATTTGTCAACGTCTTCAACTTCATGGACGGCATCAACGGCATCTCGGTGACGACGGCGGTCCTGGCCGGGGCGGCGTTCACGGTGCTCGGAGCCGTCCACCACGTGGACGCGATCACGATCGGCGGTGCTCTCACGGCGGCCGCGGCGCTCGGTTTCGGCCCGTTCAACTTTCCGCGGGCCCGCATCTTCCTCGGGGACGTGGGCAGCTATTCGCTGGGAGCCGCGATCGCGGTCCTGGCGGTGCAAGCGGTCCTGGCGGGAATACCGGTGGAGACCGCCGTGGCGCCGACGGCGCTGTATCTGGCCGACACCGCCTGGACCCTGCTACGCCGGGTGCGGGCGAAGGAACAGTGGTACCTGCCCCACCGCACCCATGCCTACCAACGACTCACCACCGCCGGGTGGTCACACACCCGGGTGACCGGGCTGGTTGGCGTCCTGACGGCGGTCCTCGCCGCCTTGGGATTCGCCGCGGACGGACCACTGCCCGTTCGCCTGCTCGCCGACACGGCAGCCGGGCTGGTGCTCCTCGGGTACCTGAACGCTCCACAGCGCGTCGCGGCGAGACGGGACTGCGTCGCGGCGGCCCCGTCCTCCGGCGCGGCGATCCCGTCGCAACGCCGGCTGGCGAACCCGGACAGGACAGACCGGACCGACGGGACCCGGCCACTGGGGGATGCCGGTCGAAGCCACTGATCGGCTCGTACCCCCCCCCGCGACCGCCAGGCGGCCGACGACGACGGATGACAACGAGGTCGATACGAAGCGC
This sequence comes from Frankia sp. CcMO1, assembly GCF_977945845.1. Taxonomy (NCBI): domain Bacteria; kingdom Bacillati; phylum Actinomycetota; class Actinomycetes; order Frankiales; family Frankiaceae; genus Frankia; species Frankia sp. CcMO1. The sequence continues at coordinate 58,141 of NZ_CDWTMG010000004.1, read as the reverse complement.
GACACACGCGGTACGACATCGCCCACGTTTAGTCACTCACAGCATACAATGCATTACTCATGGTGAAGGATGTCAAGGGCGACTGGAGGTCGAGGTCGGTGGTCCCCTCTCCTGCCCGGTCGCGCGTCCTGCTGGTGACGCACTACTTCCCCCCGGAGACCGGAGCTCCCCAGTCCCGGTTGTCGGAGACGGCACGCGCGTGGGCGACGAACGGGCTCGACGTCACCGTACTCACCGGCATGCCGAACCACCCGGCGGGCAAGATCCCTGCCGCCTATCGCGGCGCCTGGCTGCGGACCGAGCGGGTCGACGGGTACCGCGTCGTGCGCACCTGGCTCTATGCCACTCCCAACGAGGGGATCACCCGCAAGACCCTCGGCCATCTGTCGTTCATGGTCACCAGCGTCCTGCTCGGCGGCCGGCCCGCCGGCCCGGCCGACGTGGTGGTGGTGTCCTCGCCGACCTTCTTTCCCCTCGGCTCGGCCTGGCTGCTCGCCAGGCTGCGAGGCGCCCGGCTGGTCGTGGAGGTCCGCGACCTGTGGCCGGCCATCTTCGAGCACCTCGGCGTCCTCACCGACCGGCGGGTCCTCGGCATTCTCGAACGCCTCGAACTCGCCGCCTACCGGGCCGCCGACGCCGTTGTCACGGTGACGGAGGGGTTCCGGGAAGACATCGTGCGGCGAGGCATCGCGCCGCACAAGGTGCACGTGATTCCCAACGGCGTGGACCTCCGCCGGTTCCACCCGACGACCGTGGCCTCGGCCGACATCCGGGCCCGGCTGAGCGCCACCGACGGCGACACCCTCGTGCTCTACCTCGGCGCCCACGGCATCTCGCACGGGCTGACCTCGATCGCCGGCGCGGCCGCCCGGGTGACCGGCCGGCCGATCCGGTTCGCCTTCGTCGGTGAGGGGGCCGAGAAACGCAGGCTCGTCGGGCACGTCGAGCGCCTGGGACTGGCCAACACGGTGCTGCGCGACGGGGTTGCCCGCGAGGAGGTGCCCGCCGTCGTCGCGGCCGCCGACATCTGCGTCGTCCCGCTGCGGGACGTGCCGATGTTCGACACGTTCATCCCGTCGAAGATGTTCGAGTTCCTCGCCGCGGGCCGCCCGGTGATCGGGGCGGTCCGCGGCGAGGCAGCCCGGATCCTCCTTGCCGCCGGGCAGATGGTCGTGCCCCCCGAGGACCCGGCCGCGCTGGCGGAGGCGATCCTGGCCCTGGCGGCGGACCCGGACCGCCGGGCGCGGATGGCCCGCAGCGGGCGGGCCCACGTCGAGGCCCACTACGATCGCGACGACCTGGCCCGCCGGTACCAGACGCTACTGTTCGGCAACGCACCGTTCCCGGCGCCGCCCCCACCGACGACCCTTTCCCCACCGGTACCGGTGCAGGTACCTGCACCTGCACCGGACGTGGTCGCATGAGGTTCCTCGTCACCGGTGGCACCGGTTTCCTCGGAAGCCGGGTGGTCGACCGGGCGCTCGCGGACGGACACCGGGTCGTCGGGCTGGCGCGCAGCGACGCGGCGGCGACAAAGCTGCGCCGACGCGGCGCGGGGACTGTGCGCGGTGACCTCGACGATCCGGCGACGCTGCTCCCGGCATTCCGCGAGGCGAACTGCGAGGCGCTGGTCAACATCGCCTCACTCGGGTTCGGCCATGCGGAAACGATCGTGACCGCCGCCCGTGCGGCCGGCATTCACCGGGCCGTCTTCCTTTCCACCACCGGGATCTTCACTACGCTCGATCCACCCTCGAAGCGGATCCGGGTAGCGGCCGAGGGGACCATCGCGGCGAGCGGGCTGGACTGGACGATCATCCGGCCGACGATGATCTACGGGGGTCCCGACGACCGGAACATGGCCCGGCTGCTGGCGCTGCTCCGGCGCGTTCCGGTGCTGCCGGTCCCCGGCGGGGGGCATCATCTGCAGCAGCCGGTGCACGTCGAGGACCTGGCCCGCACCGTGCTGCGCGCAGCGACGACCGCGGCGGCGATCGGACGCGCCTATGACGTCGCCGGGCCGGAGGCATTGACGTTCCGGCAGGTCGTGACCACGGCCGGCGCCACCGTCGGCCGACGGGTGATCTGCGTGCCCGTGCCGGTCCGCCCCGTCATCGCCGTGACCCGCGCCTACGAACGGCGGGTGTCCTCGCCAAGGTTGAAGGCCGAACAGATCGCCCGGCTCACCGAGGACAAGGCGTTCTCGATCGACGCGGCCCGCCGCGACCTGGACCATCGTCCGCGGCCATTCGCGGCCGGCATCGCGGCGCAGGCCGCCTCATCACCCGATCGGGTGACCCCCAGCCGCTCTCCCGACCGAACGGAGACCCGGATGTTCCGGATCGACCAGGCCACCCAACTGTTCCAGGACCTCCAACGGATCGCCAGGGTGGCTGGTCCCCCGACGGCGCTGCGCTTTGGTGCCGCCGTGGCCCGGCATGCTCCGACCATCCGCCGGGCGGGCAACCTGAATGCCGCTGACCGGGCAATGGCCGCCGGCGGCCACACCTACCGACCGCTGCCCGGGGTGACGGTCATGTTGCCCGGCACCGCGTTCGGCGGCGCGCGCGAGATGTACTGCCGCGGCGTCTACCACGCCCTCCCCGGGTACGCGCCGGCGGCCGGCGAGGTCGTCGTCGACCTCGGCGCGAACCAGGGCCTGTTCTCGGTGCTCGCGGCGCGAGCGGGCGCCGATGTGATTGCCGTCGAGGCGCAGCGCGGGTTCGCCCCCGCCTTCGTCAACCATGCCGCCGGCAACGGTGTGTCGAACCACATCCAACTGCTCCACGCCATGGTCGGTCCGACCGCCGGCGTGTTCGCCGATCCGCGGGCCCGCCGGAACGCGACGCACTGGGACGGAGACGTCGACGTCCTCACCATGGCAGAGGTGTTCGAGGCCGGCGGGGTCGACCAGGTCGACCTCGTCAAGCTGGACATCGAAGGCTCCGAGTTCGCCCTGTTCGACGAGCCCGGATGGCTGGACGCGGTTGGTCGGATCGTGATGGAGGTGCACACCGGGTTCGGCGATCCCCGTACGCTCGACGACCTGCTGGTCCGGCACGGCTTCGAGGTCACTCTGCTCGGTAACGACCTGGTGCCGACTGCCCATCTGGGCGACGCGGCGTCGGGCTACCTCTACGCCCGCCGGACCCGATCGACGACCCGGGCCATCCGCAGGCCCGCCGAGCCCGACGGTCGCCCGGTGCCGGTACCCGGCAGCCGCCCGTCATCCGAGCCCGGTTTCGTCGACGACCCCGCACCGCGGGGTGTCTCGGCGTGAGGCCGATGTCCAGCACCCGCCCGACCCTGGTCGACTGTGCCGGTGCTCGGATGGGCGGGGCGTTGCGGTTCCTGACCGAACTGGACGGTTACCTGAGCCTTCGGCCGGGCCTGCAGGTCCACCTGGTCGGCCGAGATCACCGGATCGAACCGGGCTGGCTCGCCCGCCGGGAGCGGCCTGGGCGGTACGCGCGCGCGATCGCCCTCAACAACGTCGGCTTCCTCGCGACCCGCGGCGAACGATGGGTCCTGCTGCGCAACGTGCTGCACTTCCTGCCGGCGGAGGAGGCCCGACGGCTACCCGGCGGCCTGCCCGACGGCGTGGCCCGGACAGCACGTCTCGTGCGGCTGTTCGCCCGTCGTGCGGACGTGGTCGTCGTACCGACGACCACAATGGCGGACCGGGTTCTCACCATGCTTCCGAGCCTGTCCGCCAGGCTGGTGGTCCGGCCCCATCCGCTGTCCCCCGATTCGACCCCTCCCCGGGCCCGTACGCCGGGCCGGTTTCTGTGTCCCGTGTTGTTCGCGCCGTTCAAACCGATGGGGCGCCTGCTCCGCATGGTCGATGCCGCCGCGACCCGGCTTCAGGAGGAGATCGGAGCCCACCTCGCGATCATGGTCACCGCGACCGATCGCGAGGCCCACGAACATGGCTTGTCCCACTGTCGGACGCTGCGGTTCGTGGGCCGGCTGACGCTGGCCGAGCTGCGGGCCCACCAACGCGATGCCGGCGCGTTGCTGCAGCCGACGACGATGGAGTCCTTCGGCTACCCGCTCGCCGAGGCACGGCTCGCCGGGATACCCGTCATCGCCCGCGACACCTCGCACAACCGCGAGGTGGCCGGCCCGGTTCTGGTGCCGTACTCCCGGGAGTCGGCGGATGACCTCGCCGTGGCGCTGCGCACGGCGCTCACGTTCACGCCACGGCCCGAGACGGGAAATCCCTTCGATCCGACGCGTTACTTCGACTGGTTGCTCGATGCAGGAGAGAGCTCACCATGACGACGCAGACCCACCGAATCCCGCCGCGCCAGGGCCCATCGTTCCCCGCGGCACCAGCGGCACCAACGGCAGCACCAGAACCGGTAACGCCAGAACCGGCAGCACCAGAACCGGCAGCGACGCGAACCCCACGCCGAGCGAACTGGCCGACCCCCTATGACACCGCCGGTACCACCGGCCCAGCCGGTGCCGCCGGTCCCTCCCCCGCCGGATCGGCACAGCCACAGCCGGCGCCGGGATCGGTTCCCCTCACCGCAATCATCCTCGCCCACAACGAGGCACCGAACATCGTCCGGGCGATCAGGTCCGTCGGTTGGTGTCGACAGGTCGTCGTCGTGGACTCGGGTTCCACCGACGGCACCGCGGATCTGGCCCGCGCCATCGGTGCAACTGTCTGGCACGAGCCTTGGCGTGGGTTCGCCGGCCAGCGGCAGTGGGCGATGACCCACCCGGGGATCGCCCACGACTGGGTGTACTTCCTCGACAGCGACGAATGGGTATCCACCGCGCTCGCCGCCGAGATCGCCGCCCGGCTGGGGACGGCGGACTGCGCGGCCTACAGCCAACGACGCCGGTTGGTGTTCGAAGGCCGCTGGATCGCGCACTGCGGGTGGTATGCGAACAGCTGGCAGGCGCGGCTGCTCGATCGGCGGGTGGCGTACTTCGACGACGCCGTCACCTACAGCGAACGGGCCGTGGTCACCGGTGAGGTCGGACGGCTGTCCGCCGACCTGATCGACGAGGACCACAAAGGACTCGCCGCCTGGCTGCGCAAGCACGTGCGCTACGCCGAGCTGGAGGCGGCGCGCCGCGTGACGCAGCCCGCTGCCCGGGAGCGGTTGGCGCGGGTCCGCGAGGAGGTGCGCCGGCCCACCGGGTCAACCCGACCGCTCACGCGGACCATCGCGAGGGACGTGATCTTCCCGCTGGTTCCGGCCAAGCCGGCGGTCCTCTTCTGCTACATGTACCTGCTGCGGAGCGGATGGCGGGACGGGCGGCAAGGGCTGCTGTTCTGTCTCTACTACGCCTGGTACGAGCTCACGATCGGCGCACTGACCCGGTCTGTTCACCGGTGACCGCGTCGGTTCCGCTCGGTCGCTACCTGCGCACCACCGCGGGGCTGCGACCGGTCCAGCTCGGCGCCCGTGTCCGGCTGCGCGGGCAACGGGCCATCCTGAGCCGCCACCCGGGCCTGGGCGAGATGCTGCTGCGCGGCAGGCCGCCAGCGGAATCCTGGCCGATCGGGTTCCTGCCATTCGACGGCAGATGCCCGCCGGCTCGGCCGATGTTCGACGAGATCGTCGCGGGCCGCCTCACCCTGCTCGGCCACTCCCGCGATCTATGTCCCCCGGACTCCAGCACCCCCGCGACCGGCACCCCCACGCCCCCCACCCCCACGACCGCCACCCCCACGGGGGCCGGCGCCGCCGCGGCCCCAGCCCGATGGGACTGGAGGCAGGCCGACGCTCCGCTGCTGTGGCGCTACCATCTGCACTACTGGGACTGGGCATGGGCATTCACCACCGAGGCTGTTCAGGGGCCGGCGATGTTCGCCCGGCTGTATCTGGCCTGGCGGACCTCGGTGGCCCTAGGCGATCCGGTTGCCTGGTCGCCCTATGTCGTGTCGCTCCGGGCCTGGACGCTGTGTGCCTTGTGGCCCCGGCTCGCGCGGGGAACGCCCGCCGAGATGGCGGTCCTCGCCGACCTCGGCGTCTGCCGGTCCTTCCTGCGCACTCATCTGGAGACCGACGTCGGCGGGAACCACCTGCTGAAGAACTACAAGGCACTGATCGGGCTGGCGGTCGCCGATGACGACGCCCGCGGCCGCCGACGATGGGTCGACGCGCTGCTGCGCGAGCTCGATCGGCAGGTCCTCAGCGACGGTGGACACTACGAACGCTCCCCTACCTATCACTGTCAGGTGCTGGCCGACCTCGACGACGTCGCCGGGCTGCTCACCGCGGCGGGCCACGCGGTGCCCGGCGCACTGCTCGACGCGGCCGGCAGGATGCGGGCCTGGCTGACGGCCGTGCTCGGACCGGACGGTATGGTTCCCACGCTCAACGACGGATTCGCGGTGCCCGCCGAGGCCCTGCGGCTGCTTCTCCCGGCTCCGGTGAGATCGACGCCGATCTCCGTCCAGGGTCCGAGTCCGGGTCCGATCCCAATCCCGGCACCGCGCCCGGCCGAGATGCCGACCTCGACGCCGCAGCCGACCGTGGGGACCGCGCACCGTCCGCGGACGCCCGCATCTGACCAGACCGGCGGCCTTCTGCTGGTCGACAGCGGTCTCGCCGTGCTGACGGCGGGACCGTGGCATCTGCTCGCCGACGTGGGCCTGCCCTGTCCCGAGGACCTTCCGGCCCACGCCCACGCCGACACCCTCGCGTTTCTGCTCTGGCACGACGGCCGGCCGCTCCTGGTGGATACCGGGACCTCGACCTACGCCCCCGGACCGGACCGGGACGCCGAACGTGGTACCGCCGCCCACTCGACCGTCATCGTCGATCACGCCGACTCGACCGAGGTCTGGGGCGCGTTCCGGGCGGGCCGCCGGGCCCGTCCCACTCTTGTCACGATGCGCCACCACGAGAACGTGGCGACGTTGGCCGCCGGCCATGATGGCTACCGCCACCTTCCGGGGCGACCCGTGCACTGGCGGACGTGGCGACTCGACCCGAGCGGGTTGTCCGTCGACGATCGGATCACCGGGGAGGGCCGCCACCACGTCGAGGTGCTGTTCCACTTCGCCCCCGGGGTGTCCGTCACCGCCGCGGCGGTCGATACCAGGCAAACCAGTACCGCTTCGAGCGGGACCACTTCGAGCGGGACCAGCCGGAACGCGGCCACCCGGAGCGGGGCCACCCGGAGCGGGGCCACGGAGGCGCTCACGGTGAGCACGTCCCAGGGACGGCTGGTCCTGCGGGCCGGCGGACCGGGGCGGTGGGTGGTGCGCTCCACCCGCCGGGCGGTCGGATGGAGCCGTACGGTGCCGGCGTACACCGCCGCGTACGTGATCGATACCGAGCTGCCTGTCGCGGTACGCACCACGGTCGTCCACGAGGTCCGCTCCGGCAACCTGCGCTCCGGCGACACGGAATCGTCGCCCGCCCGCCTCTGACGCACACCCGGACCTGACCCACCCCGGTCACACCGCATCACCACGAAACCGAACAAACTGCCCGACAGGAGAACACCGTGCCGACCCTGTCCGCCCTACGCCCTTTCGCGGAACGGCTCACCCACCATCTGGTGGTGGCCCGCCGCCTGCCGCCGCCCTTCCAGGCGACGCGCATCTACGTCTCTTCCGAGGCGGGTCTGAAGTATCTGCGCCCCAGTCTCGCCGCCGTCGATCCGGTCCTGACCGACCTGGTCGGCGAGGTCGTGCGCCCCGGCCACGTGGTCTGGGACATCGGCGCGAACGTGGGACTGTTCGCCTTCGCCGCCGCGTCCGCCGCGACGTCGTCCGGCACGGTCGTCGCGGTCGAGCCCGACACCTGGCTGGTCGGGATGTTGCGCCGGTCGCAGACACGGTCACCACGCCGCGGCGGATCATCGGCCACCGATGGCCGTGCCACGGTGAAGATCCTGCCCGCCGCGGTCGGCGCGGCCCCGGGGATCAGCACGTTCCACATCGCGAGTCGCAACCGCGCGACCAGCCATCTGGACGGATTCGGCAGCAGCCAGACCGGCGGCACCCGCGCGGCGCAGCTCGTGCCGACCTTTACCCTGGACGGCCTGCTCTCCCATTTCCCGGCACCGGACGTCGTGAAAATCGACGTGGAGGGGGCCGAGCACGCGGTCCTCAGCGGTGGGCGCCGGCTTCTGGGCGACATCCGCCCGACCGTGATCTGCGAGGTCACCGGACGCAACGCCGAGGCCGTCGGCGACCTGCTGCGCGGGCACGGGTACCGCATCGTCGACGCGGAGGTTCCGCCGCCGGCTCGGCGATTCCTGACGGCGGCACCCTGGTCCACGTTGGCCGTGCCGGACGTCCCGCCCGCCACCGCGCGACCCGCGTCCGGGCAGGTTCCCGAGCCCCTGGTGCGCGCATGAGGACCACGGCGGTCATCGTCCACTGGGGGCCGACCGCGCCGACGATGGATCTGGCCGCGCAACTGGCGGCGATACCTCGGATCAGCGAGGTCGTCGTGGTGGCGAACGATCTGCGAGGACGGCCCGACGGCCTCGGGGAGGAGACGGCCTGGCTCGTCCCCCCCGGCAACCTCGGTTTCGGCGGCGGCTTCCGGCACGCGTGTGACGCCTATCCGGCCACCGACTGCTATCTCCTGCTCAACAATGACGTCCAGCTCGTGCCGGCCACCGTCGACGCCTGTCTGGAACTGCTGTCCCGCCCGGACGTGGGCATCGTCGGACCCACTCTGGTCAACGCCGACGGTCTGCATCCGGGCTTCGCCGGACTCACCCGCGTCTTCACCGTGCCGCGCGCCCGCCGGACCCCCACGGACCACGCCGATGACGTGCCGTGGGTCACCGGCGCGATCACCTTTATCAAGGCCGAGTGTCATCGGCAGGTGCCGATGGCCGTTCGGTACTTCCTGTACTACGAGGACGTGGATCTCTGCCACCGCGCTCAGGCGGCCGGGTGGCGTGTCCTCGTCAGTCCGGCCCAGGCCTGGCACACCGGTGGTGGGACGGTACCCAGCAACGGCTACACCTACTACACGGTGCGCAACCGGCTGTGGTTCGCCCGCCTCCACGGCCGCCCGCGGCAGGTGGCGCTGGTGACCGCCTGGCTGCTCCTGGCGGTGCTGCCCCGGGTCGCCGTGTCCGAGCTGGTGCGCCGGCGCGGAATCGTCCGCGTCCACTGCGGCCTGCGCGGCGTCGTGGACGGTCTCGCCCGCATCCCCGACATCGACCAGACCCTGCCCGGGGAACCCCGGGCGTCCCGGTGGAGTACGTGGACGCGCGAGGCCCGCTCCGTCCCGCGTCCTCGCCCGGCCCGGGACCGGCCGATCGGTCCACCGGACCCCGCGGGGGGAACCGACCGGCGGGAGAAGGCGGCCGGCACGGGGGAGCTCACCCGTCCCGGCTGAGCGTGACCACCACCCCGTGGCGGTCGACCACCTGGAAGCCCAGTCCACGCGCGGCGTCGAGCAGGTCCGCCGCGGTGACGGGCCGTCCCTCGAAGGTCGTGTCGTGCATCTCGAACACCGCTCGACGGCACCGGTCCAGCGCGCCCGGATCCCCCAACAGAAACGACGCCTCCGCACCCTCGATGTCGCTGACGAGGTCGAATTCCGCGATCCTCCTGCGTACCAGCAGGTCCCGAAGCGTGGCCGCCGGAATGGTGACGGTCCGCCGCGACGCGTCGTCCCACAACCGGGAACCGAGGTTGTTCCCGACGAGGGCGAACGCCACCGGGCCCACGGCCTGCGTGATCGCCCTGTTCTCCACGTCCAGGGTGATGTGCCCGGCGTACGCGGCCAGGCGTCGCGTGAGGCCCTCGATGAGGTGAGGGTTTGCCTCCACGCACACCAGCCGCGAGCCGGGGGCCAGCCGCGAGGCGATATGCGCGCTGGTGATGCCCAGACTCGCACCGAGTTCCACGACGGTGCCCGAGGTCGTGAGATGACGGCGGATCATCCGAATCTCGGCCCCTTCGTACAGCCGCCAGAACAGCGCCGCCCGCGCCTGCGGGGTGAAGTCGCGGTCAGCCACGTCGAAACGCAGCCCGTGGTTGGGGACCCGGTTGCGGGTGGCCGCCGCGATGACTGTCCCCACCGCCGGGGACGTCAGGACACCGGCGATCGAGATCTTGGTTCGGTAAAGAACATCACTGGCGTCCATGAGTAGGATCTTTTCCCTTCGTTACGGGCCGGGCACCGCCGTAGGCGAAACGTGCCGTCAGGAACAGCACGGCCAGCTGGATGGGCAACGCCGCGAGGAGGTCCCCCACGCTGCTCTCGGAGTTGACCAGTTGGAGGAAGAGCGGAACGAAGATCACGATGTAGCGCAGATCCTTCGCCGGGTCCCACGCCTCGTCGATCAGCCGGAAACCGGCGCCCAGCAGTGCCATGCCGACCAGCAGGGGAAGCAGGCCCCCGTGCAGATAGAGGTCGGTCTGGGGGGAGACGGCGGCCGCGGAGTAGATCCGGGCGTTCCCCGAGAGGTACTGCTGTTTGAACTCGTAGCCGGTGGCCCTGATCGGTTTGTCGGGCCAGACCGCCCGGGGCACGGCGGTCAGGACGGGAGCCAGGAACAGCTCGTTGATGTCCCGGTAGGGAACGATGTCGGGAGACAGCTGGACGACGATGGCCAGACTGTCGATGCCCCGCATCCGCGAGGTCAGGTACTCCAGCGGTGACTCCGCGGGGCCTTCCCCCGCGGGGGCGTCCCCGGACAGCGTCTGGCCCAGCACGGTCGGCGCCATGGACACCGCCGACTGGGCGTCCAGGGTGTGGCTCTGGCTGCGTACCTGGGCCCGATAGGAGGCGTTGTAGGGAATCAGCACGAGGACGAAGACGGCGGCGGCCGCGGCGATCCACCGCATTGGAAGCCGGCCGCTGGCGACGGAGAACGCGATCAGCACCCCCCACACGCTGGTCGCGAACACCCCCTTCATCCCGCTGGCGACGGCGAAGAGGATCTCGATGGACAGCAGGGCGACGAAGGCCCGCCGACGCCCCCCGCCCCGGGCCAGATCGACGGCGGCGATGAGGAGGGCGGACATCCCGAGGCCGCCGAGCAGGGTGAGCGGCTGGGCGTAGGCACTCGCCTCGGAGACCTTCTGGGACGCGTCGCCCAGGTAGGCATACTGGCCCAGGAGGATCTGCAGGACCCTGGCCGCCACCGAGATCCCGCACAGGATCCACGGCACGTTCCGGCCGCGCAGCCGGGTACCGGTCCCGGGCGCCGCCGCGGCGGCAAACCGGGTGGCCGCGCGCGTCACCATCCGGCCCGGGCCGAGCAGGTATCCGCAGGTCCACAGCGGCAGGGCGAGGCTCGCCAATGCGAGTGCCCGCAGCACGCCGTCGAGATGGATCTGCGGGGTGTCCAGCTGGGGGGTGCGCCAGACCAGTGACACCAGTCCGAACGACATCCCGGTCCACAGCAGGTACCAGGGGCCGAGACGGAACAAGCCCAGCCCGTAACCACGTCCCGCTCGCGCACCGACCAGGAGCAGCACAGCGAGGCATTCGAACGTGAACGCCACCGAGCGCAGGACCACCCGGTCGGACTCGGACGGCATCCGGAACGCCTCGACGAACCACGGCGCCACGCTGACCATCACGATCATCAGCCACAGCAGCGGCGGGCGGCGGGCGGCGTAGGCAACCCTCCCACCCGGCACGGCCGGGGCTATCACCACGGCGCACCCGAGGGGATCGGCGAGGCGTCGCCGGTAGGCGTGCCCGAGTGGCGCCGCGGACATCCCGCGAGCGGGCAGGCGGCCCGGGACGTCCGCCAGCAGAGAGCCCGCCAGCAGAGAAGATCAGGCATGCCCGAACCTCACGCCGTCTGGTCGCGGGGCAGCGGCGTGCGCCGCAGGGTGACGGCGACCTGTTCGAAACGCTCCCAGCCGTCGTGGAGCGCGAGCACGTTCGGCGAGAAGACGCCCTGCCCGGTCAGCCCGCGCCGGCTCAGATTGAGGATCCGGTAGCCGGCGGCGGCCAGCAGCGAGACCAGCTCACCGGGATGGTCCCCGGCAGCCCGCCGATCCCGTTCGCCGCGGTGGCCGTTCTCGCCGGGACGGTCTCCGCCGCGGCGGGCGAGGCGGGGCGGCATCGCCAGCAGGAGAGCCGGCCGATGCGCCCGTAGGAGCTCACCGGCGCCGCGCAGCACGTCGAGGCCCTCGGCCTCACCACCGATCCTGACCAGGTCAGGCGGTCGGTGCCGCGCGGCGTAGGCATCGAGGGTGATGGTCGTCGCGCCCGGGATGGGCACGGCGCCCACCGCGGCGGTAGACAGGTGGACACCCGAGAGCCGGTTGCGCTCGACCAGGGCCGCGAGCGTCGCCCCGGTGCGCGGTGCTTCCTCGAAGGCATGCACCTCGCCGGCCGCTCCCACCACCCCGGCCGCCCACAGGGTGTAGAGCCCGAGGCCAGCAGCGACGTCATAGCAACAGTCACCGGGGCGCAGAACCGCGTCGAACACCGGCGCGAGCGCCGGTGGCCGATAGCGGGGACCGCTGTAGGCGTTCGCAGAGCCCTGTACCCATCGGGTCAGCCAGCCACGACCGCGCAGGTCGGGAAGGACCGCGGCCAGACGTCCCGCCAGCCGCCAGCGCAGCGGACCGGCACGACGCCCGGGGATCGTCGCGAGGTTTCCAGAGCCATCCCGGGTCACATGCTTAAAGTAGCCGACCTCTTACAAAGAGCAATGGATTGAGGTCACGAATCCGCCGCGTCGCCCTCGCCCACCTTGACCGCCAGCCCCGGTCCGCCACCCCCCGGTCCGCCACTCCGCACGGTGAACCCGTCGCGGTCACCGCCAAGCACGTCCGAGCCCGCCGGTGGCTCCTGACAGGGCACCACCCACGGGGACCGCGGCCGCTCGACACGTCCGTGGAACCAGGCCACGGTGCGGGCAAGCCCGTCCCGTACGTCCACCAGGGGTCGCCACCCGAGCGCCTCCCGCGCCAGCGTGATGTCGGGGCAGCGCACGGTGGGATCGTCCTGCGGCCGCGGAACGAAGGTGATCGGGACGTCAGCCCCGCACACCTCCACGACGAGCCGCGCCGCATCAATGATCGTCATCTCCTGGGGGCTGCCGAGATTCACCGGACCAGGAAGGTCGCTGTCCAGCATGCGCACGACCCCCTCCACCAGATCGTCGACGTAGCACAGCGACCGAGTCTGGCGACCCTCGCCCGCAACGGTGACGGCCTGGCCACGCAGGGCCTGCGCAATGAAGGTCGGGATGGCGCGCCCGTCGTCGGCGCGCATCCTCGGCCCATAGGTGTTGAAGATCCGGATGATCCCGGTGGACGTGCCGTGGGTGGCGCGGTGGGCGGCGGTCAACGCCTCAGCGAAGCGCTTGGCCTCGTCGTACATGCTCCTCGGACCGATCGGATTGACGTGGCCCCAGTACTCCTCCGGCTGGGGGTGGACCCGGGGGTCGCCATAGACCTCCGAGGTGGAGGCCAAGAGGAACCGGGCGTTCTTGCGATATGCCAGATCCAGCAGGTTCGCGGTACCCGACGCACCGACCAACAGGGTCTCCAAGGGCAGGGCCCGATAGTCCACCGGGGACGCGGGGGAGGCGAAGTTCAGCACGGCGTCGACCGGACCAGTGACGTCGATCGGCTCGGTCACGTCCCGCCGCAGCAAGCGGAACCCGCCATGCCTCCGAAGATGGTCGATGTTGTCCGGCCGGCCGGTGAGGAAGTTGTCGACGCAGATCACCTCGGCGCCCCGAGCCAGCAGGCGGTCACAGAGATGGCTTCCAAGGAAGCCGGCCCCGCCGGCGACGACGACCCGCCTGGTCACTCCAACCACCACCCGTGAGTAAGGAAAGCCGGGCCATGGGCGTCACGTTCCGCTATCGGTCGACAACGACACTGCGCGCCCCTCAGACAGCCCTCCTTCTATCACTGACAGTGATAGAAGGAGGGCTACCACGGCGGGGAACCCGCGTGTCTCCACCCGATGACGCCGCAACCGCCACCCACCGCCACCCGGGCCCCACCGGTTCTCGGCACCCCGGCACCCGCGATCCGCGGCCTACGACACGCGACACGCGACACGCATCTACAGACAGTTGCTCGATTAATACTTTGAGTGACAGAGTCGGATCGATTCGTACTGGCGCACGGCCCACCCGGTCCGATCAGCGGTCATTGCGAGGAGGAACAGCCGGCTCATGACCTCCGTCCACAGGTCGACGACGGTGGCAGTCGTCGTATCGCACGCGATTCAGCATTTCGCGCCGCTGTACCGGGCGTTGACCGAACACGAGGTGGATCTTCGGGTGCTCTTCCTGTCCCGATCGGGTCTGGAACGCTACTTCGACGCGGATTTCGGCCTCGACGTGCAGTGGAAATCGGACATCGTCACCGGTTATCACCACGAGTTCATCGCGGACCTGCCGCTGCGCCCGGGCTGGCGGCAGCCCGACGCCAGCCGGCAGATGGTTACCCGGACCTGGGCGGCCCTGGACCGGCTGCGCCCCGCCTGCGTGCTCGTCTACGGATACCGGTACGCCCATTCCCTCGCGGCGCTCGCCTGGTGCCGGCGACGGGGCGTACCCGCCCTCATGATCAGTGACAGCGAACTCCTCGGCCAGCGAACCCCCGCCGTCCGCGCCGTCAAACGGCTCACGCTGCCCCACCTGATGCGTTCAGTGAGTGCATTCCTCACGATCGGCGACAACAACGAGGCGTACCTGGCCCACTATGGAGTCCCCGCCACCCGCATGTTCCGCACGCCGTATCCCACCGATGAGACGGTGCTGCGGGCCGTACTGGCTCATCGGGAGAAGCATCGAACGGCGATTCGCGCCGAGCTGGGTATCGCCCCGGACGCCCTTGTCGCCCTGTTCGCCGGAAAGATGATCTCTCGGAAGCGCCCCCTCGACATCGCGGACGCGCTGCGCGTCCTCACCCGCGCCCCCCGGGGTCCGGTCGACCGGGAAATCATCGTGATCATGGCTGGGGACGGAGTGTTGCGCCCCGCTCTCGACGCGGTGGCCGCCGAGCTCGGCGGCGCGTTGCGGATGGTCGGATTCGCCGACCAGGAACGGCTCCCCCGCCTGTACGCGGCCAGCGACCTCTACCTGCACCCCGCCGAGCGGGACCCGCACCCGCTGGCGGTCAAGGAGGCGGTGCTCTGCGGCCTGCCGGTGGTGGTCAGCGACCGGGTGGGCTCCACCGGCCCGACCGACGATGTCCGTCCCGGCCGCAACGGCCGGGTTCACCCGGTCGGCGATGTGGACGCGCTCGCACGGATCCTCGGGGAGCTGCGCGCGCGCCCCGACGTCCTGGCCAGGATGGCCCAGGAGTCGGAGAAGGTGATCGGCGACATCGAGCTCGCCGCGTCAGTGGACGGCTTCCTGCGCGCCGTTGCCCATGTGCGCGACACCGCTCGGCGCGGATGACCAGAGCCGTCAGCCGAATCGCCGGGCCGTCATGACCGGGCCGCTCGCGAGCCGGCTTCCCCGCTCCACCGTCGCCGTACTCGCCGGCAACGCGGGCACGCTGGTCGTCGGGACCGCGACCGGCGTCCTGGCCGCCCGCGCCCTGGGGCCAGTGGCCCGCGGCGAGTTCGTCGCGCTGCAGACCTGGGCGGGCATGCTCGCGATGGTGTTCGCCCTGGGTGTCTCCCAGACGCTGGTCACCGATGACGGTGAGGACCGCGCGCTGCTCGGCCCGCTGCTCACCCAGACCGTCGCGTCGGCGCTGCTCGCCGCGGTGCTGTTCACCGTGGTGCCGGCGCTGATCACTGTGGGCCCGGGCCGTTCGGGCGGCGCGGGAGCCGGGCGGGGACCCGCCTGGGACACCGTCGCCGTGCTGGGCGCGACCTGCTTCACCGCCGCGGCCGTGGCCGCCTCCAACGCCGCCGGGCTCGCGCAGCGCCGCGGTCGGATGACCGGCGAGTTCCAGCTCGTCCGGCTGCTACCGGCGGCGGCGACACTGGCCGCGTTCGCCGCGCTCGCCGGCAGCGGAGTCCGCGATCCAGGATCGTGGATGCTGGCCCTCGGCGTGACGGCCCTGCTACCCCCACTCGGGTACCACGTGGCGGTGCTCGGCGGCCTTCCCGCGCTCGCGCGGCCGGGACGCCTGCTGCCCCGGCGCCGTTTCATGCGGTCCGCCCTGGGGGCCTACGGCACCGTCGTCGGGGCTCAGGTCATCTACAAGCTGGACATGCTGCTCGTCGCCACCTTCCTGGCCGCCGAGCAGGTGGCCTTCTACGCCGTCGCCGTCGCCCTCGCCGGCGCCTGCACGACCGTCTGCCAGGCAACCGGCATGGTGATGTTCAGCCGGCTCCGTACCCTGGTCGATCCCCGGCAGCGGGCCCGGGTGGTGCGCCGCGCGGTCATCGCCACCGTCGCCCTCGCCGCCGTAGTGGCGGGTGCGATCACCCTCGTCACGCCGACGGCCATCCGCATCGTCTACGGCACGCGGTTCGCCCCCGCCGCCCCGGCCGCCCAGGTCCTCGTGCTGGCGACCATCCCGCAGTCCGTCGATTACCTGCTCACCCATGTACTGCTCGGGTTCCGTGCCGCCCGCACGGTGCTTGCCATCCAGGTCCCGGTCGCGCTGTCGACCGTGCTCGGGCTCGCGGCGGCGCTGCACGACGGCCGCCTGCCGATCGTGGCCGCGGTGTCGGGGATCACCTACACCGCCTCGGCCGTGTTGCTGCACCTGGCCAGTACCCGCCTGCTCGCCCGCGCGGCAGGCGCCTCGCCCAGCAGCGCCCCCCCGGACGCCACCTCACCCAGCAGCGCCCCCCTGGACGGCACCTCACCCAATAGCGAACGGAGCCCGACGGCCCCCGGCCCCATCCCCTTTCCGCGCTCACCCCTCTCATCAGGAGCCATGATGACCACGACGCCGACCCTTGCCCCGCACGACCCGACCGTCGCCCGTCACGACCTTTCCGATACCTCGGTGCGGTATCTCGATCTGCTTCGCACGACGCTGACCTGCTCTCTCTGGGATGGTTGGGACGACGGTGCGTGGGAGCCGCGCACCGGCGCGAAGAGGATGCTGGTACGAGCCTTCCGCAGCCAGGGAATGGAAATCGTCAAGAGGAGCGCACCGGGCGCCCGGACCGACGGCCGGGACTGGCCGCGGCTGGCGCTCACGATGACCGGCGACCACCGGATGCGCAACCTCCAGGAGTGCACCGAACGAGTCATCGTCGACGGCGTCCCAGGCGACCTCATCGAGACCGGGGTCTGGCGGGGCGGCGCGTGCATCCTCATGCGCGGGGTGCTCGCCGCCTACGGCGTCCCCGACCGCACGGTCTGGGTCGCCGACTCGTTCGCCGGCCTGCCCGCGCCCAATCCGGGGCGCTACGCCGCCGACACCGGCGACCGCCACCACGAGTACGCGGAGCTGTCGGTGTCCCTCGAGCAGGTGCGGGACAACTTCCGCCGCTACGGCCTGCTCGACGATCAGGTCCGCTTCCTGCGCGGCTGGTTCCGGGACACCCTGCCCACCGCGCCCATCGAGCGCCTCGCGGTCCTGCGCCTCGACGGCGACATGTACGAGAGCACCACCGACGCGCTGATGGCGCTTTACCCGAAGCTCTCCGACGGCGGCTTCTGCATCGTCGACGACTATGGAGCCGTTCCCGGCTGCCGGGCGGCGGTCGAGGACTACCGGGCCGCCCACGGGGTGACCGAGCCGATCATCGAAGTCGACTGGACCTGCGTCTACTGGCGCCGGAACGAGCCCTAGCGGTCACGCTGAGCTGGTCCGCAGTCCGCCGGCCCCGGCGGAGAGAGGAGGAAGGGATGGCGGAGGAAGGAGTGGCAGTGCGGCAACGACCGTGGGCGGTACTGATGGTGTGTACCGGCAACGTCTGCCGCTCGCCCCTGGCCGAGCATCTCGCCGCCGCCCGGTTCAGCGCCGCGCTGGACCGGATCGGCCTCGGCGCGGCCGGCGCGCCGGCATCCGGCGGGACCGGGGGTAACGAGCCCTCGTCCGAGGGATGGCATCCACCCGGCCCCGCCGGGGATCTTCTGGTGAGCAGCGCGGGAGTATGCGCCCGGGCAGGTGAGGCGATGTATCCCCAGGCCGCGGCGATCCTGGCATCGCGAGGGCTCGACCCGTCCGGCTTCCGGGCAAGGTTGCTGACAGCGGACCTGGTCCAGGCCAGCGATCTGGTGCTGTGCGCGACCCGCGCACACCGCTCGACGGTGGTGGGCCTTGTGCCGCGGGCCATGCGCCGTACCTTCACCCTGCGCGAGTTCGGACGGTTGACCTCCGGAGTCCGCCCCGCCGACATCCCCCCGGGCGGGGCACGGGTGGCCGGGGAGTACCTCGCCGCCACGGCCTGGCGGATCCGGGCCGCCGGCCGCGCGCTACCGGCCGCCCTCGACGACCTGGCCGACCCCCTCGACGGCGGTCGGGAGGCGTTCGAGAACTGCGCGCGGATGATCGAAGAGACGTTGTCACGGCCGATGGCCCTGCTGGCGGAGGCGTGTCACGAGCCACTGGCGGCCGCGCCTACGGACCCCGCAGGCCCGGCAGGCCTCGTAGACCCGGCAGGCCCGGCAGGCCTCGCGGATGTCCCGGTCGACCGGACCCCGGCACCGGGATGAACATCCTGATCGGGAACCGGTGGCTGGCCGGCTTCCTCGACGAGACCCCCCTGCCCGGCCACTGCCGGATCCGCCCGGACACCTGGGTGACGCTGTTTCCCGTGGACGGTCAGTTCTTCGTCAGGGCGGGCAGCGGCCGGGCCCTCGCCGCCTACACCCGCGAGTTCGGCATCCGCGCGGTCGCCCGCAAAACGGCCAGCCGGCTGCGGGAACGCGACCGCAACCAGCGTTACTTCGGCGTGGGCCTGGGCACCCTGGTCGAAGCCGTCCCACCCGCTGGTGGGGCGGCTTCGCGGACGGGAACGACCGTCGCTTTCGTCGCCCCCTGCCACCCGGCGTGCATGGAACGCGTCGTCCTGCATCAGGACCTCGTCCGCCCGGTCGGGCCGCCCGGCCCCACCGGCGCTCCCGCTCCCGCCGACCCACTCGGCTTCGTCAGCCCCGATCCGCCACCACCGCGATCCGCGATCGTCTACCGGGCCCGGCCGGCGACCGCGTTGCCGGTCGTGGACGACACGCTCATCGGCTGGTCTCCGATGTCGGGAGCACCGGTGGATCCCGGTGCCGTCGACCGTCTCGTCGCCTGGCTCGCAACCGAGTGGACCGGGGCCCGACCCGGGGATCGCCCACTCGCCGGGATCAGTCCGATCACGGAGAGTACCCCGCGCCATGGCCCGCCGCCCACGTCCGGACGACCCACCGCTGTCCTGTTCGGGTTGGGACACTATGCCAAGACACAAATCGTCCCGCACGTCCGTGATCACCTCGACCTCGTCGGTGTGCATGAGATCGACCCCGTCCAGCTGGGCGCCCGGCGACCGGACCGATGTTCCTGGGACACCGCGGCGCTGCTCCGGGACGGGGAGCAGGCCGACGTCGTCCTCATCGCGGGCTACCACCACACGCACGCGCCGCTGGCCCGGGAGGCGCTGCGGCTCGGCTCAGTGGCCGTCGTCGAGAAGCCCGTTGTCACCACAGAGGACGATCTCGACCGGCTGGTGAAACTCCTTCACGCCGGCGGGCGCCTGTTCGCCTGCTTCCAGCGACGCCACAGCCCGATGAACGCCTGGCTACGCTCCGACCTGCGCCTAGCCGACGGCAACGAGCCGCTGATCTACAGTGCCGTGGTGTACGAGGAACCGCTTCCCCGCCGGCACTGGTACCGCTGGCCGTCCTCACGCACCCGGCTGGTCAGTAACGGCTGCCACTGGATCGACCACTTCCTCTGGCTCAACGACTTCGCGCCGGTCCGCCGGAGCACGGTGGCCCGCTCCCGCACGGACACCTTCACGGTGTACGTCGAGCTGGAGAACGACGCGGTCCTCTCGCTCGTGCTGACCAGTGCCGGGGGCAGCCGGCACGGTCTGCGGGAACAGTCCCAGCTGCGCGCGAACGGTGTGACGGCCACCATCGTCGACGGTTCGCAGTACACCGCGGAGGCCGGGTCCCGCATCCTGCGGCGGCGAGTCAACCGGCTCGACAGCTACCCGGCCATGTACCGCGACATCTGCGAGGGCATCGTGGCCGGCGCCCCGGGCGAGGACGCAGGGCAGATCGCCGCCGTCGCCGCGCTCACGCTACGGCTGGACGCCGCAGCCGGCGGGGATGGGCCCGAACCCTGATCCCCGGGATCAGGGACGTCACGGTCCTGGTGCCGGCGGCGCCCGGACCCCCGAATCGGACCGCCATCACGGGCCCGGTGCGACCGCCACGCCGTCGACCGCCATCAGGAGGCCGCAAGGTCGGCCGGCAGCCCGGCGCCCGACCGCCCGCCGGGCTGCCGGTCCCGCCGCCGACGGACGCGTGGCCACGACGGCCTCGACCGCCGGTGCCACGATCGGGGAGACCGGGGACTGTGCCGCGCAGGTGTCGACCGGTCCCGCCACGGCGCGCGGCGCGGTCCCGGGATGGACGGCAAGCCGGCTGCCCCATTCCCGCAACCAGCCGACAACTCGTTCCCCGGCCATCGGACGTGACACGAAGTATCCCTGGACCTCGTCACACTGCCAGGCGGCGAGAGAGGCCCAGGAACGCTGCGTTTCGACCCCCTCGGCGACAATCCGTAACCGCAGCGCATGCGCCAGGGAGACCGTGGACCGCACGATCTCGGCCGCGGCCGGATCGCGGTCGAGGTCACGCAGGAAGGTCCGGTCCAGCTTCACCTCGTCGGCCGGCAGTTCGCGCAGGTACGACAGCGAACAGAACCCGGTGCCGTAGTCGTCCAGGCTGACCCGCACACCGAACCGGCGCAGCCCCGCCAGGGTTCCCTGTGCCAGCTCCCGCGCCACGATGAGGGAGTCCTCGGTGACCTCGATGACGAGCGCCGAGGGCGGGAGCCGGTGCCGGGCGAGCGCGGCCCGCACCACGCCGACGAAGGCGCAGTCGACGATGACCGACGCGGGGACGTTCACCGATACCGCGAGCGGGGCACCCCGGCCGTGCCAGCGCGCGCAGTCGGCCAGGGCCTGGTCAAGGACCTGCACGGTGAGCTTCGGCATCAACCCGGCGCGTTCGATCTCCGCCAGGAAGGCGTCGGGCGGCCGCACGCCGTCGACCGGATGACGCCAGCGGACGAGGGCTTCCACACCGCTGATCCGACCACTGCGCAGATCCGCCTTGGGCTGGTAACTCAGTTCGATCTGGCCGGAGTCCAGCGCATGACGCACCTCGGCCCGCAGCAGCAGGCGGGCCCGGTTGATCGGTGGATGATCGCGGGCGTAGACGGTCTGCCCGTGACGGCCCCCCTTCGCCAGGTACATCGCCTCCTCTGCATGACGAAAGAGCTCCAGCGCGCCACGGCCGTGCTCGGGGGCATGGGCGATCCCCACGCTCGCCTCGGGCCGCACCGGAGTTCCCGCGAGCGGAACGGGCAGTTCCAGCACCTCCCGCAACCGCCGAGCGACCTGTTCGGCCCGGGCCACGTCAGCGCCGCGCAACAGCACAGCGAACGCGTTGCCGTCCACCCGGGCGAGCAGATCCGATCCGGGCAGCGCCCCGCGCAGCCGGCGACCCACCGTGGCGAGCAGGCGGTCCCCATACTCATGCCCGAGCGCCCCGTTGACATCGCGCATCCGATCGAGATCGATGAGCAGCACCGACACGGACGTTGCGCCGCGCGCCCGGTGCTCACCGCCCGCGAGACAACGGCTGGCGACGTCGAGGAAGTACCGTCGGCCCGGCAGCCCGGTCAGCTCGTCCACCACGCCGCGCCACGGCCACGCACGGCCAACGCCTCCCCGGGGATCCCACGACCGGATGTCCGGACCGGCTGGACCGGCTGGACCGGCCAGACCGTTCGCATCGGCCAGACCGTTCGGACCCGGCCGGACCGCCACCGCGATCGACAACGCCGCGGCCGCGAGCACCACGCACGACAACGCGACCGGCGACGGCACGGGCCCGCCCCATCCGCCGATGAGACAGAGCAGTCCCAGAAACAGACCGAGCGCACCCCCCATCAGGGCGGCGACCCCCGAGAGCGGCCGGACCAGCATCGACCGGGGCAGCATTGACTGGAACAACACTGACCGGAACAGCACTGACCGGACCATCGTCGCTCCACCCGCAACGCATCCATGACTTGGGCGAGCACGCGGACCGACATCGCCGGTCCGCGTGCTCCCGGGGACAGCCGTCCCCGCCCCGACCTCGTGGCGCAACCACCGGTGGCCACCCGACGGGCGGCCCGCACCGCCGTGCCGGATCGTCGAGCCACGCCGTATCCGATCCCGCCCATTCATCGAATTCCCCCGAAGCCGATCCCGCAATGTCCTTGAGCGAGCTGCGTCCTTGAGCAAGCCGCCGCAGCCGGTCGAGGATGGCCGCCCACGGCGCCACCACCGCCGGCATCACGCGTCTGGTTTATCCCCGCGCTATCCGAGCGTAACGTGCGCCAGTTCGCAGGGTATCCGATGCCCGACTTTCCACCGGCATCGGCTCGGCCCGTGGCCGCCGACACCGTCGTTGGCCAACCGCCGGGGATACTAATCACCATGAAGGGCACCGGCGAAATCCAAACCGTTGCCACCCGGGACCACACCGTGTCCATTCCGGGAAATCCCCCGTCAGGGGCGGAGAGCCTACAGTAATCAGCTCCTTGCCCGGCACCTCACCAAGTTCCCCGGACACCGGACAGGCGACGTCGAACCGAGTCGGGGCTACCACCTCAGATTCGGCGGCGCGATACGTGTAGTAACGGTCTCGCACCTCGACGGGGAGGGGATCCCCAACCTTCAACTCATCGAGACGACTAAACAGTGCTCCATATGCGGTCCGATATCCGGAAACCACGACATTCTCCAGCTCACCGGGCATGGCGGTCCCCGTCATATGTCCGGACCCCGGCGCAGGACGCTGGCGGGGGCGCCTCCCACCATGGCCGGTGAATGATTTGGACCGAATCATGGAGCACGCAGTATCGTCGGCGGGTCACGCCAGCATCCCGCATCTCACTCACCGTTACATGCAGAGGCATTCCTGTTACCCTCGGTACTCATTCCGAGCTGTGGAGGCTCGTCGCCCGCCGGACCGGATGCTCTACCCGAGCGACGCAGGGGGTCCGATTAAGACCGTGGCGGTGATCGTCCACTGGGGTCCACACCGGCCGACCGTGGAGCTTGCGAGGTGGCTCGACGGCAGCCCCGTCATCGCCCAAGTGGCGGTGGTCGCGAACGACCGGTCGGACCGACCCGACCACCTGCCGGCCTCGGTCGCCTGGATCCTGCCGCCCCGCGACCTCGGTCTCGGCGGAGGCTTCCGGCTCGCCAGCCACGGCTACCCCGCCGCGCAGGCCTATCTCCTGATCGGCAACCACGTCAGGATCCCGGACCCGGCGCTGCGCGCCTGCCTGGAGCTGCTGGCCGGGACGAATATCGGCGTGGTCGCTCCCACCCTGGTCGACGACGACGGTCGGCGCTCGGGCCCGGCGCGGCTGAGTCCGGTCCTGGCGGCACCGAAGGCCCGGCGCCCCCCCGGCGACCGACCCCTGGAGGCCGACTGGGTCGCAGGCACGATCATGTTCGTCAAGGCGGACTGCCTGCGGCGGATCCCCCTGGACGGCCGTTACTACCTCGGGTTCGAGGATGTCGACTTCTGTTACCGCGTCCGGGAAGCCGGATGGAGCGTCGTGGTCAGTCCGCACCGTGCACGGCACATCGGGAGCACGACCGTCCCCCGGCGTGGCGACGCCTATTACGGGGTGCGCAACCGGCTCTGGTTCGCCCGGGTCCGCGGATGGCGGGCCCGGGCCGCCTTGATCGCCCTGGCGACGGCGGTCGTCGTGCTACCCCGCGCCGTCGCCCTGGACATGCTCCTCGGGCACGGTACCCGAACCTCGGCCCTCGTCCTCCACGGCCTGCTGGACGGTCTCTCGATGCTTCCCCCGCCGGGAGAGGCACGTGACGACGAGCCGCGCGCCGCTCACTGGACAAGCTGGCCGTAGCCGGGCCGGCCACCAGGCGCGGACCGTTGCCGCATCACGGCAACGCCGGGGGCGCCGGTCCGGCGCGTCGCCTGTGGCGCCGCGAGGAACAGCGCCTGCCAGGCGAACATGTTCGGCCACCGGTCCAGCACGCGGCGATCCCACCGCCGCACCAGGTCCCCGGGGAGCAGCTCACGGGTGCGCCACCACGGCAGACCACCGGTGGTGGCGGTGGCGACGATGCGCAGGCCGTTGTCCTCCAACAGCCGCCGTGCCGAGTCGACGGTGTAAAATCGCAGGTGGGTAGCGTCCATGAGACCGGTCTCGGTGTACTCGAACCGACCCCGCAGGAACAGCGCGCGCTGCCGGTAGTGCAGCACGTTCGGCAG